>DAOWAC010000005.1 GCA_030634785.1 Chloroflexota bacterium
ATAGCAAAAGGAAAAAAAGAAAAAATTGCAAAAGGAAAAATGAAAGAACCAGTAAGCGAAAAAGTGATTTCTGCATTCTTTAAGCCAGAGCCAAGTCTTGCAAAAAAATCTGTTGAAGAAATAAAAAAGTTGTCACCAAAGAAGATAAAAAAAGAGGTAAAAAAAGAAAGAATTGAAAAAAAAGCAAGAGGATGGTATGGTAACTCATTGAAACACAAAAAGGCAGCAGTATCAGGATGGAGACTTAGAAAAAAAGTAAAACTACACCAACTGAGAAAAAAAGAAAGAGTAGAACCACTTACAACTAAGGAAAAAAAAGTAAAAAAAAGACTTATTAACGAAGACAAGGAACTCAGATTAAAAATAACTGATCTTGATCAAAAAATCAGATCTTTGAAAAAAATTGCAGAAGAAAAAAACAAAGAAAGTAAGGTCCTTGAGAAAAAAATTAAAAAAGTTGGATTTGAAATTCCAAAAGAAAAAGAAATGACTATTGAAAAAGAAGAAGGCGTTCCTGAAAGAAAAGAAGATATGCGACAGATTGTTCAGGTAATGAAAAAGATTGCAGATGAAATGGTTACTACTTCATCACGCCAAAAACTTGGAAGTATTGAAAAAGAAAGCGCAATGCCTATTGAAGATAATATAAAGGCCCAGGAAAAACTTATCAAAAGTCTTGAAAGAGCATTTTACAAAAGAAGGGTTGACTTTAACCAGTTCAGGGAAAAAATGTTTGATTACCAATCCAAACTAACTGAAATGAAAATCAGGAAAAAAATACATGAAGAAAAACTTGCAGGAATGACTCCTGAGATGAGAAAGGCAATGGAAGAAAGAATTGAAGCAAGAAGAAGTGGAACAGGAATTGGTTTGACTCAAAAAACTGCAGAAGCACTTGAAAAAATGGCAACAAAAAAAGAAAATACAGAACTTGAAGAAAAAACTGCAGAAGCACTAAAAAAGATTGCTGAAAAGGAAGTAGAAAGAGCAGCAAAGGAAGAGGAAGAAAAAAGATTTGCTGAAAAAACTGCCTCAGTACTTGAAAAAATTGCAAACAAACTTGGAAACAATCAGGAAAAAACACCAGAAATAAATACAGGACCTGCACAAGAATATCCACGCACCCAAACAGCTACACCACCTGCAGAAAAGATACAACCTGCAGGAAAAAGACAGGCTAAAACAGGAACACAATCTCAGCCAAGTTCAGCACTATACACAGGTCAGCCATATCAAAGACAACCTTCAGCAGGACAAACACAACCATATCCTTACCCAGCAGCTGCACAACCAACAGTAAAGAAAGGGAAAAAAGAAAAAGCAAAAAAAAGAACTGGCAGAACTGTATCACAAGCAAGAGTTTCCTCATACGAAAGCAATGTTTACAAGGGACCAATATATCAAAATAAACCATTAGGCGAAGGCAGAAAAGGAATGCCAAGACCTGCTGCTGATTTTTATGATGAGGAATCAGTAAATAAAGAGCCTGTAAAGAAAAAAGGATTTTTAGGAAAGATTAAGGAAAAGGTTGTTCCAAGACAAGCATCAATTCCCCAGGAACCAAATAGAACAACAAGACAAAGACCAATAGCTCCGGAAGTTGATAGGGCAATAAGAGAAAAGGCTTCTACTGCAAGCCCGGCAATTACTTCAGAACAGATTAACAGAGTTGAAGAAAAATTAGGGAATTTGCTTCAAAAATACAATATTCCAAACCAAACAGTTGCAACTCACATAAAAACGCTTGACAGCAACAAACTGGTAGAAGATTTTCAAAAGTTAATAAACCTTATTGAAACAAAACGAGAAGAATCAGCAACAGAACTAATAAGACCTGCACCAGGATTTGATATAAAGTCAGGAATTATTTCAAAGAAAAAAGAGCAAATTGTAGGAAAAGAAAAAGAAATTAGAAAAGCAATGATTGAAACATCTTTTGACAGGTTACTTAATCTTGTAAAAGTAAAAGGAATGATAAATGTAAAAGATGCTGCAAAACAAAGCGGAATGACCAAAAAAGAGGTTCAGGAATGTGCAGAAATTCTTGAAAGAAGCCGTCTAATAAAACTTAGCTATCCTCCAATAGGTCCAGTAAAGCTTATTTACCCAGCTTACCTTAAATGGAAGCTGGCTGAAAAGAAAAAAAAGCGCGAAGCAAAAAATAAACATAAAAAGTGATTGTAATGGTTGACAATGTTGAAAGAAAAGAAGAACTGCAAAAAGCAAATGTTATTGAAACATATGAAATTAAGGCCGAAAACATTAATCTTGAAGTTAACATAATTGATGACGAAAAGTCGTTTGTAAGGCGTTACTTTCTTAATTTTCCAGCGTATGGTCCTGGTACAAATGCATTGTTGAACAATTTGAGAGGAAGCATTTTAAGTGACAGTTCAATAGGACTTACAAGAGACATCGGCAAAAAAAGCATGGCTCTTACAAGGAAAAAATTTAGACAAAAAGCAGAAAGACTTCTTGCAAAAGAACAGGGAATTCCAGAAGAAGCAAAAAATCAGCTTATTGCAATTCTTTTAAACGAAATGCTTGGACTTGGAAAAATAGAATTCCTTCTCGCAGATCCAAATTTGGAAGAAATTGTTGTCAATAGCAGCAAAACGCCTGTATGGGTTTATCACAAAAAATATGGATGGCTTCTTACAAACATAAAAATGAAAGATGAAGAAGAAACAGAAAACTACAGTAGTATAATTGCAAGAAGAATTGGAAAGCAGATAACAATACTAAGCCCATTGCTTGATGCCCACCTTGTAACAGGAGACAGAGCAAATGCAACTTTGACTCCTATTTCAAGTGCAGGAAATACAATTACAATCAGAAAATTTAGAAGAGAACCATGGACTGTAACAGATTTTATAAACAACAAAACAGCAACTCCAGAAGTGATGGCGTTGATATGGCTTATAATGGAATACGAAATGAACATGATTGTATCAGGCGGAACAGGTTCTGGAAAAACAAGTTTTCTAAATGTGTGTGTTCCGTTTATTCAGCCAAATCATAGAATACTGACAATTGAAGACACAAGAGAACTAATGCTTCCGCCATTCCTGCACTGGGTTCCATTAACAACAAGAGAACCTAATCCTGAAGGAAAAGGCGGAGTAACAATGCTTGACCTGCTTGTAAACAGCCTGAGGATGAGACCTGATAGAATAATTGTAGGAGAAATAAGGCGTCAAAGGGAAGCAGAAGTAATGTTTGAAGCAATGCACACAGGTCACAGTGTTTATACAACGTTCCACGCAAACACTGCAGAAGAAACCATTAGAAGATTTATCAACCCACCAGTAAGTGTTCCTCCGTCAATGCTTGAAGCAGTTCACTTAAACATTGTAATGTTTAGAAACAGAAGATTGGGCGTAAGAAGAATATTACAGGTTGCTGAATTTATTCCGGAAAGAAGAGGAGACAAAGAAATAGTAAAAGCAAACGTGCTTTACAGATGGAGAGGAAGTGATGATAAAATTGTAAAACACGGTGAAAGTATAAGATTGTTTGACGAGCTTTCATTACACACTGGATTCAGCAGAAATGAAATAAATAACGAACTTCAAAAAAAGCAAAAGGTAATTGAATGGATGCTTAAATTTGATGTCCACAACGTAATTGATGTTGGCGGAATTATTGCAAAATATTACAAGAATCCTGAAAAGATTATGACAATGGTTGAAAAAGGGATTCCTTTCAAAAAGAAAGAACCAGAAGTAAAAAAAGAAAACAAAGAATGGAAATAAGTTTATTGAGGGAAAGCCATGGCAAAAATGATTCCAATTGCACCAATACCAATTCCTGTTCTCGTGGCAATAAGCAGTCCGTTCATGCGCTTTACAGCAAATATAGGAAAAATTTTTCCAAAACTCAAATTTGAACTTATACAGTCAGAGCTTGGAGTCAATGAAAAAGAATACGGCGCAATGATGCTTTTTCTTATTTTGTTTTATACAATTTTCTTCGGAGCACTCTTGACATTGCTTTTAAGCAAAATGATGCCTGAAAACGGCGTTCTTTTAGGAATAGGACTTGGACTTTTTATGGGAGTAATGGTATTTGTTCAGGTTATAATGTATCCAACCATGATTGTAAGAAAAAAAGTTAACAGTATTGAAAAAAATCTTGTATTTGCACTTCGTGCAATATTGGTACAGCTCAAAAGTGGAATTGCTCTTTTTGACAGTATGACAATGGTTGCCAGAGGAGATTATGGAACAATAAGTCAAGAATTTCAAAAAGCAGTTGATGAAATAAATACCGGAACACCTGAACAGGAAGCTTTAGAAAGAATGAGTGAAAACAACCCAAGTCCGTTCTTAAGAAAATCCTTGTGGCAAATTGTAAACGGAATGAATGCAGGAGCAGACATAAGCGATATTTTGGCTGAAACAGTTAAGTCAATGTTAAGAGAGCAAAAGATTGCAATAAACAAATATGGAGCACAACTTAAGGTACTAAGCCTGATGTATATGATGATTGGAGTAATAATGCCCGCTTTAGGTGTTACTCTTCTTATAATATTGTTTACTTTTCCAATGGTTGGAGACGCAGTTGCCAAACAGCCTGCATTAAACGATATTGCAGTAATACTGCAGGATGTTCTTCCAGGAGAAACATATACTCAGGGAGAATATATAACAGGCCTTGGAGGAAAGCAGAATTATTCGGGAGAGACACTTAAAATAAAAATTGAAAAAATCGATGGAAAAAGCGCATTGGTTATGCTTATGACAGAAGATAATGAAATAATTGAAGGCAGAACTGTTTACGATGTTGAATCAAATCTTCGAGACGAATTTTCTACAGAAGAGGGCATAAGCCTTTTTGGAGAAAGCTTAAAAGTAAAATCTATTGGACCAAATCTTTTTGGACAAGAACAGATTGAAATAACAAGAATTGAATCAAGCCAGCTTGTTTTCTGGGGACTTTTAGGATTGGTTGCAGTAATGGAATTTATGTACATTGGCATTATTAAAAGCAGGAGACCAAGTATTATCGGGTGAAAAAAAGATGAGTATATACAAAAGAATTGCAGAATTTGTTCCACTGAATATAACAAAAGCCTTTGAACAAGAACTACGCTATGTTGGAATAGGAGTTGGAGAAAAAAAGTTTGTTGGCTTTATTGTGATATTTGGATTTGGAATGGCTCTTGCAGTTGCAATAAATGCCTGGCTTTTTTTTGATATTTCACCAATAATTGCATTCCTTGGAACATTTGTATTAATTGTAGGCGGAATCTATTTCCTACTAAGTCAGACCTCTGAAAAGGAAGGAAAATTTGTTGAACGAATTTTACCAGATGTTTTTGAACTTATTTCAAGCAATGTAAAAGCAGGACTTACAACTGAAAGAGCATTGTTTGCAGCAGCAAGACCAGAATTCGGAGCGCTTTCAGAAGAATTAAAAAACGCAAGCAGAGAAATAATGTCCGGAAAAAGAATGGAAAATGCATTAATGGAAATACCTTTAAGAATCAAAAGCAAGGTTCTTGAAAGAGGAATCTGGCTATTGGTGCAGGGAATCAAAAGCGGTGGAGAAGTAGCAGGACTTTTGCTACAGCTTGGATCAGACTTAAGGGAAGAAAATGCAATGAAGGACGAAATTGCAGCAAATGTCAGCATGTATGTAATTCTTATTTTTGCAGCTGCATTAATCGGAGCACCACTCTTGTTTGGAATAAGCAGCGTTATTGTTGGAATAATGGTGGAACAAACAGGAAGCATTAGCATTTCACCACAGCAAATGGAAGATTATAGCTCAAGAAGCCAGGTTGGAAGGTTTATGGGGCTGCCAACAGTAAACATTACTGAATCATTTATTGTGGGCTATTCAACAATTGCATTAATAGTAACTGCTGTTTTTGCGTCTTTGACAACAGGAGCAATGGCAGCAGGAAGCGAAAAGGATGGGGTTAAATACATTCCATTTATGGTAATTGGAGCCCTCGGCATATTCTTTACAGTAAGAATAGTATTAGGCGAAATGCTAGGCATGATGGGCGGATTGATGTAAGTAAAGCAACACAATAAACCCGCATACCTCTAAAAACAACCACTTAAGCAAATGTCGCTAATTCAATTAATAACAATGCATTAAACCGCATGTGAAAAACTAGTTTGAGTAAAATAAGACCTGCATGAAAAAAGCATGGCAATGCCTAATTAAAAATAAAAAAAAAAGAAGAAGAAAATAAAGCGATTTGTTCAACCGCTCCATTATACGTCTAAGTTTTGACAAGTGATTGTAGCTGTTTGCTGCAATCCAGCTGGATCATTATATGTAAAAACATAGGATCCGGTATTTGTAACGGCAGGATTAGTTGTAGTACTTGTAACAGCTAAAGTGTGATCTCCTACTGAAAGAGTAGTTCCAATTGCCGCACCATCCATTGTATATGTTGCGTTAGCATCGCCTGCAAATACACCAGTTGGATATGTTTCTAAGCTTGTCATTGTGCCAGCAGTCAAATTTGTTACTACCACGCTACCTTGACCAGTAGTTGGAGAAATATTGTTTGAAACAACGTTCAATTTTCCAGGCTGGTTACTACTACAGGCAACTGCGCCTGTTGGTGTTGCAACAATGAAGACCAATACTCCGACCACGATTGCAATAACAATCAATGCCCATCCATAAGTCATCAAGTATTCTAATGCTGCTTGTCCTCGTGAGTTCATCTTTTTTACCTCCTATTGATTTTTTTTAAACGTTCAAAATTTCTTTCCCAATAAACATTATTATTTGCTTTGCAAATTGGGACCGAATTCTTCGTTATATAAGATGTATTCCTAGTTTAAAAAGCTTTCCATAAGGTTTGGAGGCATTTAAATATATCGCCATTGCTTATTTGAATTTTTTATTCAAAGCAAGAAGAACAGGTTTTGGCACAAAACAATCAACCTTTCCATGCATTGAAGCAATTTCTTTAACCATAGTGCTGTTTAAATGAAAGTATTTCGGACTTGTTGCAATAAAAACAGTTTCAAGGGATGGAGCAAGCTTTCTGTTAACAATAGCCTGCTGAAACTCAACCTCAAAGTCAGAGAGTTCCCGCAAACCCCTTATTATGGCTTCAGCCTTTTGTTTTTTTGTAAAATCAACCAAAAGACCAGAAAAAGGTTTGACTTCAATTCGGTTAAACTGAACAGTACATTGCTTGAGCAAAGCAATCCTTTGCTTTAACGAAAACAAAGGCTTTTTGCCAGACCTTGTTGTAACTGCAACAACAACTTTGTCAAACAATTCAAGCGAACGCTCAATAATATCCAGGTGACCAAAGGTAACAGGATCAAATGTTCCGGGATAAACAACAATTCGTTTCATTTATTTCACTAAATCCTCAATTAAAAGCAAGACCTGCTTTTTTGTATTTGCACTGCTTTTGTTATTATCAATAATGTATTGAGAGCTTTTAATCTTTTTCTTTACAGGAAGCTGAGCATTCAAGCGCAGTAAAGCATCTTTTCGCCCAATTCCTTTTGCTGCAAGCCTTTCAAGACACTTTTTTTTGGAAGACTTTACAAAAATCACTGAATCAAATCTCTTTTGCCAGTTTGCCTCGAACAATAATGGGACTTCAACAACCGCAAGCTTTTTTCTGCGAGCCCTAAAAACAGAAAGCTTTTGCTTTACTTCACGCCAAACAAGAGGATGCAATAATTTTTCAAGCTTTCTTCGCTTTGAAGGAGAAGCAAAAGCGATTGAAGCAACTTCGCGCCGCTTGAAAGTGCCAAAAATGCGAAAGATTTTTTTCTCCACTCCTTTGTTGCGATAAAGTGATGCAACAATCTTATCAGAATCAATCACAGACACTAGCATTGAACGCACAAATTTTAGGACAGTTGTTTTTCCCGAGCCAATATTTCCAGTAAGCGCAATCACTTTCATAAAAAAAATAATGTGAAAACTTAATTTAAACCGCGCGCAGCCTATTGAAAACATTTAAATTGGGGTTAAGCGTTAGATATGTATAGCTAATTGTTTTTTTAAGAGGCGATTGATTGAAAATTGTAATGGTAACAAGCTGGCCACCAAGACACTGTGGAATTGCAACATATAGCCAGGATGTTGTAAAAGCTTTGAGAAAGGAAGGACATGAAGTGCATATTGTTACCTTTACTGATTGTAAGGGTAAAAAAGGTGATAAGTTTGTACACCCTGTTTTGAAGGTTAAGAAAAACAGAGAACTTGTGGATGCTGGTTGGGATCATAAGCTTTTTGAAACCATTGCAAGGATTGAGCCAGATGTTGTTCACATCCAGCACGAGTATGGATTGTATCTTTATGATGATGATCACAGTGCCGGACTTTTGAGACCTTTCTTTAAGTGGAAGGTTGAAACAGAAATTCCAACAGTTGTTACTTACCACAGTGTTTATACAGTGCTTGACAGAGTTGAGGCAATTTATATGGATGTTGCTTTGGAGCTGACTAATGCATGTATTGTTCATGAAGAATATCAAAAGAATAATTTGCCGATTAATATTGGCAGGGTTCCAAACAATGTTTATGTTATCCCGCATGGAGCAAAAGATCTTGTTCCATTTATTGGTTCAAAAGAAAAATATGGTCTTGGAAGAAAAAAGGTTGTTGGACTTATTGGATGGTGGGAACCAAACAAGGGGTTTGAAAGGGTTGTAAAAGTCTGGCCAAAGATTAAGAAAGATCTTGGACCAAAAGCAATGCTTGTTGTTGCAGGAGATGCAAGACCCGGAAGCAGTTCGGGACAGATTTACAAACCAAAGCTTTTGAAGGCAATTGAAAAAAGTTCTGCAAGCAAAAGCATTAAGATTATTACAGGAAGTTTTTCACCAGAACAGTATGATGAGGTTTTGTCAACTTTTGATTTAATGGTTTTGCCTTATAGCAGAGCTTCTCAGTCAGGAAATTTGGCTCATTCATTTGCTTTAGGTGTTCCATGTGTTGCAACTGCAATGGAAGGATTGAAGGCAGAGATTGAAAACAGCAAGGCTGGAATGACTGTCCCGCCTGGTGACGATGTTGAACTTGCAAGTGCAATAATGCACATAATGAAACATGAAAGCCTTAGGAAAAGATATGCAAAGAATGCTGCAAAATATGTTACAAAAAAGCTTACGTGGGGAATTGTTGCAAGAAAGCACATTGCCCTTTATCAAAAATTAATTAAAGATTTGGCTGAAGAGAGACGGCCAAAGAAAAAAGAAAACCCGTTTTAGGGGAGGGTTGGGAATTGAGAAAAACAGACTGGGTTCATTTCCTCGGCAGCTATCCGCCGCGTGAATGTGGAATTGCTACTTTTACACAGGACATTGTACATGCGATTGAGGAAAAAAAGAACCCTGGGCTCGAATGCAAGGTTGCAGCAATGAATGAAAACCTTTACAACACTTATAGTTATCCAAAAAATGTAAATATGCAAATTGATCAGGATGATCAGGAATCATATTTAATTGCTGCTGAAAAACTAAATAAGAGCAAAAGAAGTAAGGTTGTTTGCCTGCAGCATGAGTTTGGATTGTTTGGTGGAGACTTTGGAGAGTATATTATTCCTTTTTTGGAAGAACTTGACAAGCCTGTTGTTACGACATTTCACAGTATTTTACCAGGAAATCCTGATATTGAAAGGCAAAGAAAGTACGTTGTGAAAAAAATTTGTCAGAATTCTGCAAAAGTTGTTTCAATAAGCGGTTATGGTAAAGATATTTTGATGAACAAGTATGGTATTCCTGAAAGCAAGATTGCAGTAATACCACACGGAGTCCCACATATTCCATTTAGAGAAGAAACAAAAGCAAAGAAAGAACTTGGAATGCATAACAGAAAGGTTTTGTCAACTTTTGGTTTGATGGATAGGAGAAAGGGAATTCATTATGCAATAAGAGCAATGCCCCGTATAATAGAAGAAAATCCTAATGCGTTGTATATGGTAATTGGTGAAACACATCCTGTTGTCAGAAAACACCATGGAGAAAAATACCGAAATTATTTAAGAAAACTTGTAAAAGAGCTTAACTTAAAAGACCATGTTAAATTTGAAAACAGATTCCTTTCCTTGGAAGAATTGTGCAAATATATACAGGCAACTGATGTATACCTGACTCCATACTATGATCCAAACCAAATAAGCTCAGGAACATTAGCATATGCAGTTGGTTCAGGAACAGCCTGTGTTGCAACTCCTTTCCTTTATGCAAAAGATGTTTTAAGACACGGAAGAGGATCTCTTGTAAAATTTAAAAGCAGTAAGTGTATGGCAACAGCAGTAAACAAAATACTTTCAAACAGAAAATTAAGATTAAAACTTGAAAGAAATGCATTTAATTACACAAAAGGCTGGCATTGGCCCGAAATAGGCGCAAGTTATATTGATCTTTTTGACCAAGTTTGCAATGCAAAATAGGCAATGGCAATCTTTTGCTTTGCTTCTTTTTTATTTGCCTTCAACCGCATTGGGTTAGCTTTTTAAAGAAGTTAATGTCTATATCTTCAAAGAATTGAAAAAGCGGTGCATGCAAATGGTAGAACCAATTAGAACCAAGACAGGTGTTCCAGGTCTTGACGAAATACTTTATGGGGGAATACCACAAAATAATCTTGTGGTTATAAGCGGTGACCCTGGTTCCGGAAAAACAGGACTTGTGCTTGAATATCTTTACAATGGTGTAATAAAGTATAATGAGCCAGGTTTGTATATTTCACTAGAAGAATCTGCTGAGGAAATAATCGGATTTGCAGAACTCTTTGGCTGGGATATTAAGGCACTTATTGACAAAAAATTGCTTAATATTATTACTGTTGAATTGTATGATTTTGACAAGCTTAAAAACACAATTGAAGACGAAGTAAACAGACTTGGCGCAAAAAGACTGGTAATAGACCCAGGAGTTGTTTTCAGACTTTACTTTGACAGAGAACTTGATGCAAGAAAAAGAATTCTTTCACTTGGAAGAATGCTGAAAAGGATTGGATGCACAGCAATAATAACAAACGAAATAAGTCTTGAAAAATCAAGTAGCCTTTTTGGACTTGAAGAATACGTAGCTGACGGCGTAATTTTGTTGTACCATACAAAATTGGAAGACAGGTTTATCAGAAGCATTGGAATTTTAAAAATGCGGGGAACAAAAATTAGTGAAAAATTGCACCCGATAAGAATTACAGATACAGGAGTAAAGGTTTTAGCAAAACAAGAACTATTTGAGGACGTAAAGTGAATGATTAAAGAAATTAAGGTTCCAAAACTTGTGAAGAAAAAGAAAACACAAGCTGAACAAATTGACGAGCTAATGGCATATATTGAACAAGGCGGTTCGATTGGAATGCAAATGGAAAAAAAATTAGAGGGCCTTCCTGAAAAATATGTTGTTTTGCTGATAATAGACCATGACAAATATGACCTGCTTATTGCAAACATTGTTAAGAATTTTACCAAAAAAGGATTTTCAGGAATTTTTGTGACCTTGAACAAAGATGGTGAAGACCTTATTGCAATGCTGGAAAAAAACAAGGTTGATTGCACAAACCTTTTTGTTATTGATGCAGTTTCAAAAAAAGGGACAACTCCAAAAGCAGGTAATAACATTTCCTATGTTGATTCGCCACAGAATCTTACAGAATTAGAAGCACAAATAATCGATTTTGCCAAAAAGATGCAACCTGAAAAAAGCTTTCTTGTAGTAGACAGTCTTTCAACATTACTTGTTTATAACGCAGAAAAAACTATTGAAAAATTTGTGCATGGACTTGGAGAAAAAATGAAAGAACTTGGTTTCAAAACTGTTTTTACCATAAGAAGCAAAACCAGACCTGAAATAATGGACGTATTGATACAGTTCAGTGACAAAGTAGTAAGAACCAGTGCAAAAATTAATCCGTGAGTAAAACATTTTTTTCAAAAACTTTGCTTAAAAGAGTTTGAATTTCAAGTTTTGAGTTTGCAACAACAGATTGAGAAGTTTTAATTTCAGTTTTTGCTGTAACAATATCACTTTCTGTCTGATTCTTTTTTTCAGCAAGTTCTTTTAATGAAACAAAAAGCGTTGATTCTTTTTCACCAGCAGGAGAAGAAACAAACTGTTTTTCAATTGCAAAAATTTCTGAATCAATTTTGTTTAATTTCCAAAAAGATTCGGAAAAAAAATCAAACGAAAGAAGTTCTGAAATTACTGCAAGCTTTTTTTCTTTTTCCTTTGGCTTAAGTTCAATTAACCCTGAATCAATTGCAGTTTTTGTTTCAAGCAAAACTGACTTTAAAGTTTCTGCTTTTGGATCAAGCTTTAATGCGTTTACAGGATTGAGCAAAAGCTTGTTTAGGAACGAAGCCTGTTTTTCCGGAAGCAAAATTTTTCTTGCCTTTACAGCTTTGTCAAGTCTGTGAAGAGGCTTTTCAATTTTTGCAAAAATGTCAAGAATTTCTGTTTTTGCATTTTGTTTATTCCGCAAAAGTTCTGCCTTTCGTTCATTCAAAGAAGCAATTTCCTTAAATTCAGGACCCTGTTTTAAGTCATTTAATTCTGATTCAAGCCTGGTTTTTTTTAAAGCAAAATCTTCGCGACTTTTTTCAAGCAAAGTAATTGATTCAGTTTCCTTTGCAGATGTTTTTTCGTTTGTTTCAATTAAAGAAAGCAATTCTTTCAATTTTTCTTCGGCAAAAACCGCACTGTTTTTGTCAAAAAAATCTTTAAGCTTGTGAAAGGAAGCATTTACCTGCTTTAAGTTTTCTCCGATGTTTTTCATTTCTTCCTTAAAAGAAATTCCTGCATATGCAACGTTTTTTCCAAAGTGACCTGCCTGTTGCATTGCCTGAATTGATTCAAGACAATAAGTCCTCAATTCTTCAGGATTTTCTGTATTTGGAGGATTCAATTTTTTAAGCAAGGGAAACAACTGCTTTAATGCATTGGTCTTTGCAGTGCTTACAATCCGGTCAAGTCTGCCACTTTTTCCAGAAGATTCTGCAACACCAAGACTTTCAAGCATGGATTTTGTTTCCTTCCAAAGATGCCTTATTTCAGAAAATATTTTAGCAGCTTCTTCAAGAAGATTTTTTTTCCTTGCACTAGCTTCTTTTTCAAGAAGTTCCCTTGTTTGACCAAGCTCCAGCTCTATTTGTTCAGGTTCTTTTTTTCCAAAAATGTTTCCAAAAATTCCCATTGTAATAAAATAAAGAATAAAAGGGATTTAAAGCCTTCAGGAAGACAGGTTTAGCGGAAATTTACTCAAGGGAAGCTTAAAAACCCTTTTAAACAAAAAATCCTGCAGTGAAAGCAAATGTTTGATTTTAACAAAATGGTTACGGCACACCTTACAAAAGGAGGAAGCTGGAAAAAAAGTGTTGGAAGATATTATCCAAGCGAAGTAGGAGGCTGTATGAGAAAGGTCTGGTATAGCTATTTTTATCCAACCGAATTACAGCCAGAGCTTTTGAAAATTTTTGAAATGGGAAATAGGATACACGATTTTGTAGTAGATGTTTTGGAAAGCGAAAAAAACCAAGAAGTGCAATTACTAAAAAGCGAGTTTCCATTAAAAATTGAAACACCTGATTTTACAATAAGTGGCAGAGTTGATGACCTTGTTCTAGTAAAAACAAGCGGAAAAACAGTTGTAGTAGAAGTAAAGTCAACAAAAAGCATTGACTATGTAAAAGAAGCAAACGAAGCACATGTTATGCAATTGCAATTATACATGCATGCAACAGGAATCCACAACGGAATCGTGTTGTATATTGACAAGGGAAATCTTCAAAGCAAACAATTTGAAGTTAACTACAGTGAAGAAGAAGTAAATGTAATAATGGAAAGATTTAAGCAAATGCACCAGTTACTTACCCAAAAACTTTTACCAATAGACGAAGCCAAAAAGAACGAAAAAAAACAATGGCTTTGCCGCTTTTGTGAGTATGCAGAAAAATGCGAAAAGAACGAAGCATGAGCAAATTAAAAAAAATGGAGAAATGTTAAATGAAAATTCCTGAAAAAATTCAAAAAGTAATAGCAGAACAGACCCTGCACTTAATAGCAACAGCTTCCAAAAAAGGAAAGCCAAATTTAATTTATGTAAAGTTTCTCAAAGTATTCAGTAAAACACAGTTAATGATTGCAGACAATAAGTTTTTCAAAACCGAAAAAAACCTGCTTGAAAATCCAAAAATAGCCATTGTTGTTTTTGACAAAAAAGAAGGAAGGACATACCAGTTAAAAGGCAGTGTTGAAATTTTCAAAGAAGGCAGTGTTTTTGAAGAATGTGTTAAATGGGTTAAAAAAACAAGAATTAAGGAAGCAAAATCTGCAATGGTTCCAAAAGCAGCCGTTTTAATGAATGTTAAAGAAATATATTGCGGTGCTGAAAAAATAGAAGAAGATTAGCAGCTGATTTAAAAAAAAGATAAAAGAAGGGAAAATTTCCCGAATTCGATTAAAAATAGAAAAAGAAAGGGAATTGTTTCCCTTTTACTTTTTGTACTTGATTGCAGCCTGTGCTGCTGCAAGTTTTGCAATTGGAATCCTGTAAGGTGAACATGAAACATCGTTCAATCCTATTCTGTGACAGAATTCAACACTTTCAGGGTCTCCACCGTGTTCTCCGCAGATTCCAATTTCAATATCTTTCTTGACCTTTCTTGCCTTTTCAACACAAAGCTGCATTAGCAAGCCTACTCCTGTTTGGTCAATGCTTTGAAACGGATCCTTTGCATAAACTCCTAAATCGTCAACATATGGCTTTAGGAATTTTGCAGCATCGTCTCTGCTGAAACCACAGGTCATTTGTGTAAGGTCGTTTGTTCCAAATGAAAGGAAGTCTGCTTCTTTTGCAATTTTGTCAGCTGTCAAAGCAGCTCTTGGAACTTCAATCATTGTTCCAATCTTGTAGTCTACTTTTCCATCTGCACCAGTGTCCTTTGCAACCTTTTGGATAAGTTCTTTTATTTTTAAGAACTCTTTTAGGTTTCCAACCAATGGAACCTCAATCCAAGGTAAAGGAGTAACTCCTTTTCCAATTTCTTCCAAAGAAGCTTCAAAAATTGCCTGAACCTGCATTTCGTTTATTTCAGGATAAACCATTCCAAGCCTGCATCCTCTGAATCCAAGCATTGGATTAAACTCGTGCAATGATTCAATTGTTTCCTTGA
>DAOWAC010000004.1 GCA_030634785.1 Chloroflexota bacterium
AACGCGTTCGTTTGCTCCTTCAACTAATCTAAAATCGTATTCTCCGATTACGTCAACTAATCCAATTTTTACTTTTGAGGAAATGTCTTTTTCTTCTGCTCCCATTACTTCTCTGTAAACCTGGCTTATTACATCTTCACCAGACATTCCGTGTTCGTACATTAGTTTGTCAAGCAAATTTCTTGCTTCCATAAATTCGCCTTTTAATGCAACTGAAATCATTTCTTTTACTTCCTGCGGTTTTGCCCTGCTGCTTACATCGAAGACTGTTTCTTCGTTAACTTTTTTGTCGAGTGCGGATGAAGCCTGTAAAACATTTACTGCTTTTCTCAAATCTCCCATGCTTACATAAACAATTGCATCAAGTGCTTTTTTGTCAAGTTTCAATCCTTCTTTTTTTGCAATGTCTTTCAGTCTTTCTTCAATATCTTTTGCCTGCAACGGTCTGAATCTGAATACAATGCATCTGCTTTGAAGCGGTTCAATTATTCTGCTTGAGTAATTGCAGCTTAGAACAAAACGGCATGTTTTGGTATATTTTTCCATTGTTCTTCGCAATGCGTGTTGTGCATCGCTTGTTAAAGCGTCTGACTCGTCCAAAAAGATTATTTTAAAATCAGCACTAAATGCAAGGGTTCTTGCAAAGTCTTTTATCTGTCCTCTTATGACATCAATTCCTCTTGAATCAGAGGCATTCAATTCTAAAAAATTGCGTCCAAATTCGTTTCCATAAAGTTCTTTTGCAAGTGCTACTGCTGCAGAGGTTTTTCCAATTCCTGCTGGACCTGTAAACATCATATTTGGAGCATTGTGGGTTTTTACATAGCTTTGCAGCCTGCTAATTGCTTCTGTTTGTCCTACAACATCTGCTAATAGAACCGGTCTGTATTTTTCAACCCATGGTAATTCTGCTGCCATATTCACAACTCCTTTAATCATATCTTTGCCATGAAAACAGTTTTAAACATATTATCATTTATTTATTGTAATTAAGTGGTTAAAATGGAAAAAAAAGAAGAACATAATTCGGAACAAGAGCAAAAGCCTTCTGAGGGACAAAAGCCTTCTGAAGAGCAAAAAGTCGATAAAGAGCAAAAACCTCTTTCTACAAACAAGCTTATTGTAGCTGGTGTTATTTGCATCGTAGCCTATGTTGTAATTCTACTTTTGAGCGCTGCAAGAGCCCAACTTTTAGGAATTCCTTTTATTGGTGCTTTTTTTGCTCCTTTAGGATTTGAAAGTCCAATGTTTTGGGTAATGCCTTTCTTTGCTTTCTTTGCATTGTTTTTCTTAATTGACTGGATAAAAAAGGGTTTTGAGTCAAAGCTTTCTTTTGCAATGCTTTGCCTTGCAGTTTTTGCAATCTTTGTTGCTTGTTCTCTTGCAGCTTACTATGTTGCCCTTTACTGGTATATTTCAAACTTTGCTTCATTGCAGGGAATTGAAATGACTCCTGACATGGTTGACTTTTGGGGCAAGCTTTCAAACAGCGCCTTCTTACTCTTCATTTGGGGCGGAATGTTTGGAATACTTGCAAGATATATAGTTGAAAAAATCAATTTGTGAATTTTCAAATAATCAATTTGTAGAGTTTTAAATAAATAAAAAGAAAAGAATTAGTTTTTTTGCCCAAAATTAGGCTTATTCTTCTGTTGGTTTTTCGGTTTCTTCTTTGCCGCCTTCATCATCACCGCAGCATCCGTATAAAAACTTCATATCAAATCACCTTAATTCCTTTTGTTTTGCCTTTTTAAAAGACTTTTCCCGATTTTCAAAGTAGGTTTTTTAACAACTTATGCAACAATTACTACTAGGGGTTGTTTAATTGCTTTTCGAGAATTCAATAGAACAATATAAAAAAAATTTCAAAACCGCGCTGGTTTTTTCCCTTCTTTTGGTTTTTGTACCTGCTTTTGCATTTTTTCAAAACATTTACTTAAGTAGTGGCTCAATTTTCATCGACTATAATCTTACTCTTGCAAACCCTCTTATTTTGCTTGCAGAAGCAGGATTGATTGCATTATTTCTTCTCTTTTATTCTTTTTTTGTTTCGGTAATAATCTTTTCAGTAAGAAAAAACTTAAGTCCTTTAAAGCTTCAATTTTATTTGCATGAAATGATTAGAAAATTTGCCTTTCGCCTGTTTGTCTTTTTTATCATTTATTGCTTTTTCCTTTTCCTTCTAATGTCAGGTCTTCTTGCTATCGGAGTTCCATTACTTCTTGCAAACCTTATCCTGCTTGTTATTTCTCTTTTGTTAATGTTTGTTCCGCAGGTAGTTGTTGTAGAAGAAGAGGGTTTAAGACATGCGCTTTCAAGCAATTTTGAATTTCTTTTCAAAACACCGAAATCTTTTGCAATCATTGCAATAGTTGGTGCAATATTTCTTTCACTTCTTCAACTTTTTGAATTTGTCCTTGCACAATTTACAATGTTTGCGCCTTACATTTCACTATTATTAACACTTGTTTTCATTTTTCCTTTTCTTGAGATAATGAAAACCTATTTGTATATGATGAAGTTTGATCTCATAAAGCACCACGAGGCTGCAAGAAGGCAAAAGCCAAAACAGGCAAGAGTTGAACCTGAATCAATTGCTGCAGCAGTAGGAAAATAATTTCTTTAATTCATGAACCGTTTATTCTATTGGTCCTTTTCTTCAAATTCAATAATTCTAATATTTGAATCAATTAATTCATTTAGTTCTTTTCTGTTTTCTGCCTTTGCTGTAAAGCTGTAGTTTTTGCAAATAGTCTTACTTTTCAAAAGTCTTTTTCCTTCAACCGTTTTTTCAGAGATTTTTTCAGAGTGTCTGAATGCTTTTGTGTTTTTTTTCTCAAACCTGTGTTTTGCCTGTTTGTTTTTCAATTCTGTTACAACAAAGTGTTTTGGTAAATGGCTTTTTAATTCAACCAATGCTTTTTCTGCAAACGAAATTGCTTCGCTTATTTTTTCTGTTCCAATTGCAATTTTGCATGCTTCCAAAAGGTTGTCTAATGCAATTGCGGAGGAAAGTTCTTCAATTTCAATTCCTTGTTTTTTAACATAGCTTTTTTGCAAAAGTTCCTTTCTTTTAATTCTATCAAGTTCAACAACTGCCTTTGCTTTTTTTCCAAGCTCTTCAAAGAATGCTGTTTCGTTTCCTTTACATCCAAGAGCTATCAGGGTAAGGTTGACTGCGGCAAAAGTACATATTCCTTTTCCTTCAAACGCAATTCCGTTTACAAGAGCAAGTTCTGCGTTTCTGCAGTTTAGCACCGTCTTTGGTGTGTGTTTGTGCAATAGTTTGAGTTTGTATTTTGTATCAACTGCTATTGCATTTTCAAACACTGGTTCAGAATCTTCACTTCCCAATTTTAACACTGTGTTTGCTGCTGCAACCATGCTTTCTCTTTCAATTCCTTTTCCAAAAGATTCTGGTTCAAACAATGTCAAAGTGTTAAATGCAGGCACTGCTTTTTTGTTAAGAAAAATTGCTTTGGAGGCTCTTGCAAAAAGCATTGCTGCATCTTTTGCAGTTTTCTTTCCAACATTTAAAGCCATTGCAGCGTTTGCTCCAAAAAAGTTCGGTCTCCAGCTGTAAAATCGTCCAGCCATGTTTGCTTTTTCAAGCATGTTGAATATTTTGTCTTTTGGATTTTCTCCGGCTTCAGGTACAATATTAATTGCAACAGGTCTTGTTGAAAAATCTGAAAGCTCTCCGATAAATATTTCGCTTGACAAATGCATTCTTCCAATCCTTTGAGGTATTACTCTAAGCAAATTGTATTCGCTCATTATTACCGTGCTATTATAAGGTCCTTCTTCGGCTTTTTTTCTGGCTTCAAAAACAGGTAGTCCCAATCTTGTGTACTGGTTTCTGATATTTTCATGCCCGTACTCCAGCAACTTTACATTAACCATTTCTCTTATCAAAGAAGTGCTGATGCTTTCAATTTCCAAATCCTTTATTTTGTCTTCAACCTCGTGTCCTATCTTTTCGGCAACTCCTCTTGGAACATTTGTTTCTCTCAAAAGACTTTTGATTATGTTGCCTCTGTCAAATCCTTCAATTAACTGTGAGCTTGTTCTAACATGCATTCTTTGAAACGAGGCATAAATTGCTGCGGCTTTTGGATCAAGTTTTTGCAGTATCTCAAGAGCTTTTTTTCTCATTACCTTAATGCTTTTGCTGTCTTCTGCTGAAAGCTCTTTGACAATTTTTGTAATAGTCCATTTGTCTGCAGTTGCTTCTTCGCATTCTTTGGCAATTTTCTCAATAAGTGCTTCTATTGGCTTTTCTTCCATGATTAAAAGCTTTGGTGCGAAATTTTTAAGTGTCTGCCCCTTGTCTTTGAAAAGCAAACTTTTTAATAAACTTTTATTTGAATTATTAATGTAATGTGGTGATTTTTTTTGACTGTGAGCCTTGATAAAGTTGATTTGGTAATTATAAAAAATCTTTTGAAAGACGGACGTTCTAGTTTTAGTGGTATTGCAAAGCAGATTGGTCTTACAGATGTTGCAATCAAAAAAAGGGTTGAAAGCCTTAAAAGAAAAGGCGTGTTAAGCAGCATTACTGCCGACCTTAACCTTAAAGTTTTGGGTTTTGAAAACCCTATTTATATTCAGATAAGAAGCGAAATTGGAAAGAACAAAGACCTTTTCAAAAAACTAAACGACTTTGACTGTCTTGTTGAATTATATCAGGTTCTTGGAGAATACAATTTGCTTGCAAAGCTTGTTGTAAAAGATTTGGGTGAAGCAGAAAAAGTAATTGCAAAGCTTGGTTTGCTTGATGGAATAATTGATTTGAAAACACTTGTTGTTTTATCAGAATTAAAACACGGTTCAATTCTTCCAAATGGTGCATTGCAAAAAAAATTGTAAATTATCCAGGGGCAACTGCTTTTTGTTTAGTTCCCCGTTCTACTTTTTTTTCAAGCCTTTGTTCGTTGATTGTTTTTGGCTTTTTTGAAAAACTGAATGCAATCATTGAAAGGAATACACTAATAATTATTGCAATGTAAACAATTTTCAGTATTATTTCACTTCCGGTTATGCCATAGGCTACAAATAATGGCGCCATTGCTGCCGGACCAATTCCTTTTGGTGAAATAAGCCCAAGCTTTATTCTCTGCATTGTTGAAAGGTTGGTTTTTAGGGAAATTAACATTACTGAAACCATTCTTGCAACAAGCAAGGCAACTGCAATCACTACTATTTCATACCTGTTTATTCCAAGTGCTACCAATTGTGCAAAAGTAAACTGCATTCCCAGCATTATGAAAACAAATATTGTGAAAAGGAACGCAAGTTGTTCTGTGAAGTTTCCAAGAAAATGGGTTTCCTTTTTTGCTGTACTGCTTAGTAAAAGAGAAGTAACTGCTACAGCAACAATTCCGGAACCGAAAAAGTTTTCGGCAATTACAAAAACACCTATTGCAATCATTAGGCCAATTATTTCTTCATGCTTGTGTTTGCATGCCTGCAGTATCTTTTGTCCCCAGAATGCTCCTCCAAGTCCTACTACTCCGCCTATTATTATCATGGCAAAAAATTTTGGAACATTAAGCCATACCATTTCAGGTTTTACAAGGTAATCGAGCAAAATAAGAGGAAGGATTAGGGTAAGGGGTTGGTTGAAAACTGATTCGGAAAGCAATATTGTTTTTATTCTGCTTTTTCCGTCCGTTTCTGCAGAAGAAATTGCTGCTGTGTCGCTTCCGCTTAAAAGCGATCCTAAAACAATTGCACTCAGCAAAGGAATGCTTAGCAGGGCAAAAGTTATTCCACTGATTATAAACAATGTTAGAAAAACTCCAAGTGTTGCAAGGCTTAGTATAAACTTGCTATCTGCCTGTACATCCTTAAGCTTTAGGTGGAATCCTGCACTGAATATTATTATTATCAATGCAAGTATTCTAATAAGGTCAGGCATGTTTCCAAGCAGTTCAAGGCTAAGAACTCCAACAGATGCAGCAATTGTTCCAAAAATTATTAACAATACTACAAAAGGAAGTTTTGTTTTGTTGCTGATTGCTTTTGCAATTATGCCAATGGCTAGGATTAATCCAAACTGTGTAAGCATGGCAAGTGTGTCTATTGGTACTTCTACAAAGCTTTCGAATGGCATATTATAGCAGAAAGTGGTTCTTTGTTTTTATAGTTTTTGTTGCAAAAGATACTTGAAAATTCAGGTGTTTTGAATGATTCTGATTATTGCTGAAAAAGCCATTGCAGGCAGAAGAATAGCAGCAATCCTTGCAGGAAAACCATTACCTGGTACTAGAGAAGGATATGCTATAAGGTTTGATTTTGAAAAGGACGGAAAAAAGTATGTTGTTGTTCCATTAAGCGGTCACATTGTTGATGTTGACTTTCCCTTAATGTACAAGCAATGGCTTGGAACAGACCTTAGAAAACTTGTTAATGCAGAAGTAAATTACAATAAAACAGAAAAGTCAATTTCTGGTCTTATCAAAAAAGTTGCTCCTGAAATTAAAGAAGTTATAATTGCAACAGATGCTGACAGAGAAGGAGAAGCAATCGGACTAGAGGCTCTTAATATTTTAAAAGAAATCAATTCAAAAGTTGAAATCAAGCGGGCAATTTTTTCAGCAATTACTGACAAGGATATAAATGATGCTTTTGCAAACCTTTCAAAGCTTGATTTTGATCTTGCTGAAAGTGCAAACAGTCGAAGAGAAATTGATTTAATTTGGGGAGCGGTTCTTACAAGATTCCTCTCATTAATTTCAGGAAGACTGGGAAAAGAATTTCTTTCAACAGGCAGGGTTCAGGGTCCAACACTTGCATTAATTGTCAGAAGAGAAAAAGAAAGACTTGTTTTTGTTGTAAAAAAATACTGGCAAATTCAGGCAACTTTTGAAAAAGACAAATCCAAATTTGTTGCATTGCACAAAGAAGGAAAATTTTGGGATTCTGAAAAAGCAAAAAAAGCAATGGCTTGTGCAAAGCCTTCAAAAGGAGTTATAACAGCTGTTAAAAAGAGAAAAAAGGTTCTTGCAAGACCGCCTCCTTTCAATACAACTTCTTTCCTAAGAGCCGCTACTTCGATTGGATTTACTGCAAGTAGGGCAATGCAAATTGCCGAATCACTTTACCAAAGCGGTTTTCTTTCGTATCCAAGAACAGACAATTCTGTTTATCCAAAAACACTTGACTTAAAGGCAACATTGAAAGAATTGGCAAAAGTAAAAGATTTAGAAAAGCTTGCAAACGAACTTCTTGCAGTACCAACGCTTGAAGCAAGCTCAGGCAAGCTTGCAAAAGACCATCCTCCAATTCATCCAGTTACTGCCGTACAAAAAGAAAAACTTGACCCGCAAATGTGGAAAATTTACGAACTTGTTTGTAAAAGGTTTATGGCAACTCTTGCAAAAGATGCCTTAACAGAAAATCTTTCAGTTAACATTGATTTGAATAAAGAGCCTTTTGTTGCAACAGGACAAACTTATGTTGAAAAAGTCTGGAAGCATTTTTATCCATACAGCAAGGCAACCGAAGTTATTTTGCCAAAACTTGAAAAAGGAAACGAAGTGAACCTTTTGAATCTTGACAATTTTGAAAAAGAAACAATGCCCCCTTCAAGATTTAGTCAGGGTGCCTTGATTAAAGCAATGTCTGATTTAAATCTTGGGACAAAGAGTACCAGGGCTGAAACAATTCAAAAGCTTTACAGGCGCAATTACATCGAGGGGCAAAAATCAATTGCTCCCACCAAAATTGCCATGGCTGTTGTTAACGGTCTTGAAAAGCACGACAGTGTTGTTGTAAAGCCTGAGATGACTTCAAATTTAGAAAAAGAAATGGATCTTGTTGCTTCAGGCAAAAAAAGCAAGAGTGATGTTGTTGGTGACAGCAGAAAATTCCTTTCAGAAGCATTATTGCTTTTGTTAGAGCACAAAAACGAGATTGGAAGTGAGATAAGAAATGCAGCAAGATCTGATTCAATAATAGGTCCATGTACTGATAAAAAATGTGATGGACAGCTTTTGATAAGAAAAGGAAGAACAGGAAAGCGTTTCCTTGGCTGCAGTAATTATCCAAAATGTACCGTTACCTGGCCTCTGCCACAAAAAGGATTGCTTTCAGTTGTACCAGGTGCCTGTGAACACTGCGGTACTCCGTTAATAAAAATTGTCGGAAAACGTTACCGTTACCAAATGTGCATTAATCCCCAATGCAAAAGCAAGGCTGACTGGGGAAAGAAAAAAGAAGAAAAAGAACAGGCAAAAAAAGAAAAAGAAGCCAAAGAAAAAAAATCCAAAGAGAAAGAATCAGACACAAAACCATCTGCTAAAAAATAGTGCTAAAAAACCTGCTTTAAAAAATTAGGGTGGTTGGGATAGGAAATTTTTTTTGAGAGCCAGTTTGAGCCTGGTGAGCCTTTTTTCCTGTCCCCCACCTTTTTTCAAATTAATTTTTTGTGTGTCACGAGTTCTGATAAGCCCCTCCTATTTTTCACATAAAATATACGTAATTATTCTATATATCAACTCCCAGGTTTTAGCTGCACTTTCTGGTATAGTCAAGTTTTTAATAATGTTCTAATATATACATATTTGGTGTTTTGTTATGTCAAACCAGATGAAGGCAACTGATAGTACAAGAATTAGCCTGCTTGAAGCTCTTTTAAAAAAAAGCTCTGTTCAGCCAAACATCAGACAGATTCAAAAACACACTGATTTTCACAAAGCAACAATTAAGGGCAGTCTTGCATTTCTTGAAAAGAATGAAATTCTCAAAGGATTTGGTCCAAAGCTTGATTTTAGAAAGCTTGGGCACAATTTAGAAGTTTTAACCCTTTTACAGGTTGACATGAGCAAGCAAAAAACATTTGAAAAATTTATTGATGCTTTGGAAAATGACCCTCATACTTATTGGGTTAGTTCAATAATCGGGCCAGGAAATTGGAATGTAATATGCAGACATATTTACACAGATGTTGAATCCTATCACAATGATATGCGCACTCGTTATATGTCAATTCAGGGCTATCATGATCTTATAAAAAACATGCAGAGCTTTTTTTCAGTAGAGCCTATTTTTAAAAACCAAAGCAGGACTGAATCAATAATAGAACTTGTAAAAGGAGAACCACTCAAAAAAATAATTTAGGTGCTTATATGGATATTGAAATTGATTTTGAAAAAAGTCTGGAAGAAAACGCTTCTTCTTATTTTCAAAAAAGCAAGGCTTCAAAGAAAAAACTTATTGGTTTGAAGAAAGCAATGGTTGACCTTGAAAAAAAGGCTTCAAAAGTAAAAGAAAAACCAAAAGCAAAACCTCTTGCAGTGAAAAGGAAAAGACAATGGTTTGAAGCATTTCACTGGTTTAATTCTTCTCAGGGCTTTCTTGTTATTGGAGGAAGGGATGCAAAAAGCAATGAAACAGTTGTCAAAAAACATTTTGACAAAGATGATATGTTTCTTCATGCAGACATTCAGGGTGGAAGTGCCTGTGTTGTTAAAGCAGATGGGAAGGAAATTTCAAAAGAAGTTTTGCAGGAAGCAGCAGTGTTTGCTGCTGTCTGGAGCAAGGCATGGCAGCAAAAGCTTGCAAGCGTTGATGTTTATGCCGCTTCAAAAGAACAGGTTTCTAAAAAGGCTCCTGCTGGTGAAGCAATTTCAACAGGTGGCTTTATGATTTATGGAAAAAGACAATGGTTTAGAAAAACTCCTCTGCGTTTTGCAACTGGTTTGTTAAATGAGGCTGAAGAATTTTCTGCAATGGCAGGACCGCCTGAAGCTGTAAAAAAGAACTGCATTACTTTTGTTGAAATTGTATGGGGGAAGGAAAAGAAAAGTGCAATTGCAAAAAAGATACTGCAGCGTTTTGAGAAAAAAACAGGCAAAAGAACTGTTTCATTGGATGACCTAATTTCAATTTTGCCAGGCGATAAGCTTGGAATCAGGGGAGAGTTTTAATATTGTTTTAGACAGCATATAGTATTTATAGGGAGTTATCAAAAATGCCTGAAAAAACCATTGACTTAAAAGTTGCAGATCCTGACCCAACACACGTTGGAAGAAACATTGTTACTCTTGACAGGGAAACCAAAAGACATTTGGGCATTACAAGCGGTGACATTATTGAAATTGAAGGTCCAAAAGGAAAGACTGCTGCAATTGTCTGGCCTGCAAGAGCGGAAGACGAAGGTCGTCTTTTGATTAGGATGGATAATCTGATAAGACACAATGCAGGAGTTGGTCTTGGAGAAAAGGTTACTGCAAAAAAGGGAACTCCTAAAGAGGCGAAAAAGATTGTGCTTGCTCCAACACAGGAAGTAAGAATTATTGCTTCTGGTTATGATAGAATTCTTAAAAAAACTTTTTTAGGCAGACCTTTAACTCATGGAGACAGTGTTTGGATAAGTGTGTTTGGAACAGGTTTCGTTTACAAGGTTATTGACACTGTTCCAAGAGGAAGTGTTAAGGTAACCGACTTTACACAGATTGTGCTTAAAGAAAAACCTGTTAAGGGAGAGCTTGAGGCAATTCCAAGAATTTCTTATGATGACATTGGAGGTCTTGACGAGCCGATTAGAAAAGTCAGAGAAATGATTGAGCTTCCGATGAGACATCCTGAAATTTTCAGAAAACTTGGAATAGTTCCGCCAAAAGGTGTTTTGCTCTATGGTCCTCCTGGAACAGGAAAGACTTTGCTTGCAAAAGCAGTTGCTCACGAAACACAGGCACATTTCAAATCAGTTAATGCTCCTGAAATTATGAGCAAATTTGTCGGAGAAGCAGAAGAGAGAATCAGGCAAATTTTCAAAGAAGCAGAGGAGAATGCTCCAAGTATTATTTTTATTGACGAAATTGATTCAATTGCTCCAAAGAGAGAAACAGTTGTTGGAGAAGTTGAAAGACGTGTTGTTGCACAAATTCTTGCATTAATGGATGGTTTGGAAGCAAGAGGAAATGTAATTGTTATTGCCGCAACCAATAGGGTAAATAGTTTGGATGAAGCATTAAGGCGACCTGGTCGTTTTGACAGAGAAATTGAATTTCCTGTTCCAAACAAAAAGGCAAGAAAGGTAATTTTACAAATTCATACAAGAGGAATGCCTCTTGAAGAAGAGGGTTCAAACAAAGTTGATCTTGAACACTTTGCTTCAATAACACACGGCTTTGTCGGAGCAGACCTTGCTGCTTTAGGAAAAGAAGCTGCAATGAAAGCACTAAGACGTTATTTACCAAAAATTGATTTGGAAGCAGAGTCAATTCCGCAGGAAATTCTTGAATCACTTAGAGTAAACAAAAAAGATTTCATAAATGGTTTGAAGGATGTTCAGCCAAGTGCTTTGAGAGAGGTTGCGATTGAAATTCCAAATGTTAAATGGGGGGATATTGGAGACCTTGATTTTGCAAAAGAAGAATTAAAACAGGCAATTGAATGGCCTTTGAAACATCCTGAGAGTTTTAAGAAAATGGGAATAAAACCACCTGCGGGAGTACTCTTACATGGTCCGCCTGGTTGTGGAAAAACACTTCTTGCAAAAGCAGTTGCAAACGAAAGTGAATCCAATTTTATTTCAGTTAAGGGTCCTGAACTTTTAAGTATGTGGGTTGGAGAATCGGAAAAAGGTATCCGAAAAATTTTTAGGAAAGCAAGACAGGTTGCTCCATGCATTGTTTTCTTTGATGAAATTGATAGTATTGCAAGCAGACGTGGAATGGATGCAGGTTCTCATGTTACTGAAAGGGTTGTGAACCAGTTGCTTACAGAGCTTGATGGCATTGAACAAAACAGAGGCGTTGTTTTTATGGCTGCAACTAACAGACCTGATTTGCTTGATCCTGGAATTACGAGACCTGGGCGAATTGACAAGTTTATCAAAGTTGATGCTCCTGACAAAAAGGGCAGAATGGCAGTTTTCAAAGTTCATACAAAGAATGTAAATCTTGACAAGAATATTTCTTTGGAAGAACTTGTTGAAAAAACTCCTGGTTTTTCAGGAGCAGATATTGAGGGTCTTATTAGGGCAGCTGCTTTGATTGCGTTAAAAAACAGCAAGATGAAACCTGTTCCTGTAACCAAAAAAGACTTTGAAGAAGCTCTTATAAAAACAAAACCAAGTATTACTCCAAAGGTTGAAGAAGCCTACGAAGAAATTGAAGAACACTTAGGTGAATTCAAGCCAAGTTATGTTGGTTAAACTAATTAGTACAATTTTTTTACAAAAATCCGTACAGTAAGAATGCACCTGCAAAAGACATTGCAAATGTTATTACCCAAGCTGTTTTACTCCAAAGGAAAACCTTTTTTCCGTCAAGTGGGCCAAAAGGAATCATGTTGAACATTGCAAGAAACATATTTATCTGAAAGCCCATAAGTCCTGCAACGCGTACTATATCAAGCAGGTTTGCCATAGCAATTAAACCAAAGAAAATTGCCACTGCTATGTTTGTTAAAGGACCTGCAACTGAAATCATTCCGCTTTGTTTTCTGGTAACATTGCCAAAAATATATACTGCTCCTGGTGCGGCAAAAATAAATCCAAGGAATGCTGAAAGAATTGCAAAGATTAGTCCAAATTTCCATGCTCTGAATTCTGCTTTTTTTCCAAAGTGTGTTGCAACAACCCTGTGTGCCATTTCGTGTAAAACAAATCCTGTTCCAACAGTTACAAGTGCAAGAGGAAATGCATAAATAAATGTCATCAGGTTCAAAAAGTCACGGCTTAACAGTATTGCAAACGCAAGGCTGATTGTAAGCCAACTTATCAAAATATCCTTTATTTCTGTATTCTTCATTACATTTCATTAAGCTGGAAAAACTATTTAAAGCAATTCAAATTGGCTTCGTCTTTCGCCGAATTCTTGTTGTGCTTTTTATTCTTTGCCCAATGGGCTTTTTTTATGATAAAAGATTTTTTAGGGGAAAAAGCCCAGATTTCTGTGGAATTAATTATAGTGCTTGCAGCAGTTGTTGCCCTGGTACTTTTGCTCGTTTCCCAGCTACAGCAAACAAGCGAGGAAGGGACAAAAGTAATCGAGGAAAAAAGCAAGAAGATTTTTCAGGAAATTGACAACATTTAGTTGGTTCAAAATGCGTTGTACTGGACAGCTTAGCTTGGAGTATTTGCTCTTATTGCTTGCAGTACTAGGCGTTTTTGCGGCGCTTTTGCCGTTGCTTAATCAAACCTTCAACGCAAGTCTTTTTGGACTTGATTCAGTAAATGCAAAAAGTTTTCAGGGAAACCTTCAGCATTCTGTTAACGAAATGGATTTTCAGGCAGACGGAAGTAAAACAATTTTGGAAGCAAGGCCTTTAGGACAATGGAGTGTTTCTTCTTTTGACAAAACACTTTTAATAAAAGTACAGGGTCCTGAAGCAGAAAAAACGTTTGAAGTTTTTTTCCCAAACAAACTGGTCATTGAAAGCAAAACACTTTCAGACAATACTTCTTTTTTTCTTTCAAAAGATTCAGGAAAAATCATTCTTGAATACAACAATTCTTAGTTCGTGTTTTTGCATTTGTCTGAAGAAAATTACTTTTGAAGAAATTGTTGTTTTTGTAGGTTCTCCTATTTTGATTTTTTTATTATCAAAATAAATCTCGCCGGATTTTTCAGGAAAAGCAAGTTCAAAGTCTGCTTCCATTTTTTTCAATTCCAGAGCAGGTTCTTTTGTCCAAAGCAAAAGCAAATCACTTTCTTTTTTAAAAATGTGCAAATTTTCAAGACCTGGTATGCTTTCCTGCAAAGGAGATGAAAGTAGAATTCCAAGTAAGGTCATTGAAACAATTGCTTCAAAGCTAAGCCAAAAACCTTTATTTTTCACAGACAACTGCCTCTAGTAGTTTCTTTTTTCCATTTACTAAAACAAGTCTGTCAGCAGAAATGCATTTTTCTCCTGGTTCTTCAAACATTTTTTCAATTTCTCCGATTGAAATTCTGCTTATAAAAAAATTTTTAAACAAAACGGGTTTTGCGTCTTTCAAAAGAATTGTGTCAATTTCGTTTGATAGCACGCGGTGTTTTTCAGAATCATATAATGCAAGTCCAAGCAATGGTCTTTCCTCGTCCCTGTTTTTTGTCATTGAATCAATTGCAAAAAATGCATTTCTTTGCAATTCAATTCTTTCAACATTTTCAATTTCTTTGTTTTTTAAAATTTCAAGCTGTGAAAGCATTAGGGAAAGCATTAGTAACATTGCAATAATTGCAATTGCAAGATCAAGAGAAAATACAAATCCACGTTGATTCTGTTTCTGGTTTCGTTTATCTATAATGTTCATTTATGCTTACTTCCAAACTGCTTTTTTCTCCTTTTTGCACCAGTCTTATTTCTTTTGCAATAGTTTCGCATCCTTTTATTTTTCCGGAAATTTCACTTTCTGCAGTGTTTCCTTTTGAAGTGCAGTTTATTTCTGTTAAAAATTCTGAAATTCCAGTGGAATAAATTGTGTCAGCCATAATGCAGCAGAGTTCTGCTTCGGTTTTTGCATTAAGTGAATCAACAGAATTAATTGAATGTTCTCCAGCAGTTCCAATTGCTGAAAGAAACAATCCAACTATTGCTAAAAAAACAGCAAAGCATATTATTGCCTCAAACTGCAATTGCCCAGTGTTGTTTGTTTTAAGTTTCATCCGACAACACTTTCCTTTATTGAATAGCCTGCAGGAATTTGAAATTCAAGCATTGCTTTTTTGCCTTTTATTTCGGCATAAACTTTTTTGTTTTTCAAAAGCCCGCCTGTAAAATAGTATGTTGCCATAATTGTTTTTTTGTCAATTGCTTCCACTGCAATAGCACTGTTTTCGTTTAAGAATTGCAAATTTTTGCTTTCTGGTTTGAATTCAATTTCTATCCCTTCCCAGTTTGCTTTTTCCATTTCTGAAAAAAGTAAAACAAGCTTATTGTTTACAAAAATTTTTGTTTCTTCTTGTCCAAGATTTAACAAAAGTCCCTGGTGCAATGCTTCTTTTATTGCAATGTCAGTATCTTCTTCTATAACTGCTCTTGCAAGCCATGTTTTTTCTGCTTCAAAGCCAAGCTCTTCAGCCATCTCTATTTTGGCTGAAGCTTCTGTTGTTTCTGCCAAAAATCTTGCCTGAATTGCAAAGAATGCCAGCAAAAGTACAAAGCAGAAAATGCCTTTTTCATTCATCTAACTCAAAAAAATCAGCCTATGGAAACCTCTTTAAAGAAAGCGCGAATTGCGTTCTTCAACGAAGCCTAGTCGCCTATAATTTCTTTTTTGATTGTTTCCTCAATGACTTTTGCTAAATCTTTTTGTG
>DAOWAC010000136.1 GCA_030634785.1 Chloroflexota bacterium
CAACAACAAAAACAAGAAAAAATGTCAAGAAGAAAAATCAGCTGAAAATCCAAAAGAAGAAAAGATAGCTGAGAAAACGACTGAGGAAAAGAAAGAAGAAAAAAAAGAGGGTGACAAATAATGCCAAAGAGACAAAAAGAAAGAAAGGGTAAAAAAGTAAGGAAAAAACACCCAAAGCACCTTAAGTCTACATTGTACGAAGCCAAGGGCGAGACAGTTGAAAGAAAAAGAAGAAGCTGTCCAAAATGCGGAGCAGGAATTCTACTAGCAGAACACAATAACAGACTTAACTGCGGAAAATGTGGTTATACAGAATTTAAAAACAAAACTGCAGAAACAAAACAATCTGAAAAGCCAAAAGAAGCCACTGAAGTAAAAGAAGAAAAGCCAGCAGAAGAACCTGCAAAAAAGAAAGAATCTTCAACTGAAGAAAAGCCAGCAGAAACAAAATAAGAAAAAGGTCAGTGAATGATTGAAAACTTTATTTTCAATATTTTTTTTGATTTTGCTCTAATTTTATTTCCAATAGCATTTCTTTTTTCAAGAAAAAAAAGTCTAAAAAAGGCAGTACAAGAACTTGGCTTTGTAAAAATTAACGGACTAAGCTTTTTGAAAAAAAGCTTTCTGCTTTTTGTTGCACTAATTGTTGCATCAGTTGTACTTTCCACAGCACTTGGCTTTTTTGGATTGAACGACCTAAGCCTTGTATCAGAATCAATTGAAAGAATAAGTCCGATTATTCCACTATTTTTAATGATTGTAATTCTTCGCGTAATAAGCGAAGAAGTTTTCTTTCGAGGATTTTTAGTTGAAAAAATAGGAATTGTCGCAAGCAGTGGTATATTTGCATTATTTCACATAGGATATGGAAGTGTTGCAGAAGTAATAGGAGCATTTGTTTTAGGCCTTCTTTTGGCAAAAGCGTTCCAATTAAATAAAAATTTGTACCCAAATATACTAGGACATGCGGCATATAATGCAATAGCATTATGGGCAATATTTATGGTGTAAAAAAATGGCAATAATAAAAAAAATGTTTCCAGGAAAAGAAAAAGAAATAGCTGAAAAGGCTGCAAGAATAATGAAAGAAGGTGGAGTAATTGTTTTTCCAACAGAGTCAAGTTATGGCCTTGGAGTTGATGCCACAAACGAAACAGCAATAAAAAAGATTGCAAAAATAAAACAACAGCCAGAAGAAAAAAACATTTCAATCATAGTTTCAAGCTTTGAACAGGCAGAACAATTTGGATTTGTAAAAGAGGACGCAAGAAAACTTGTTGAAAGATTCATGCCAGGACCACTAACTCTAATTGTTAAGAAAAAACCAGGAATTTCAAGTCTGCTTGGCAATGAAACAATTGCTTTTAGAATTTCAAGCAATCCAATTGCAAGATCTGTTTGTGAAGCATTAGGCAACGGAATTACTGCCACGTCTGCAAACCTGCATGAAAAGCCAAACATTTATGATGCAAGAGAAGCAATAAAAGAATTCAACAACCGCGTACACCTGATAATTGACGACGGAGAACTTGCCCACAATACCCCAAGCACGATTTATAATGTATTGGAAAAAAGAATTCTGAGAACAGGACCAATAATGGAATTCAGGATAAAACAGGCACTTGGGTAAACAAAATGCTCTTTGGAGGAATGTAAATGATTTGCCTTGGCATCGAAAGTACTGCACACACTTTTGGAGTTGCAATTGTTTCAGATGAAAAAGGAACCTGCAACATTCTTGCAAACGAAAAAGACAGCTATGTTACAAAAGAAGGCGGAATGATTCCACGCGATTTAGCAACACACCACCAAGCATGTGCAACCAATGTTATCAAAGCAGCTTTGGAAAAAGCAAACCTTGAAATAAAAGACATTGACCTAGTTTCCTTCTCGCAAGGACCCGGAATTGGCAATGCGCTCCAAGCAGGAGCAGTTGCAGCACGAGCATTAGCACTTGCAAACAACAAGCCATTGCTTGGAGTAAACCACTGTGTTGCCCATGTTGAAATAGGAAAGGTTTTGACAGGAGCCAAGAATCCGATTGTTGTTTATGTAAGCGGAGCAAATACACAAATAATTGGATATGAAAAAGGCCGATACAGGGTTTATGGAGAAACCTTGGATATAGGTATTGGCAATCTTTTGGATAGTTTTGGAAGAAAGCTCGGACTTGGTTTTCCTGCAGGACCTGTTTTGGACGAAATGTATTTCAAGGGCAAGAAATATATAGCGCTTCCTTACACAGTAAAAGGAATGGACCTTGCCTTCAGCGGGTTGCAGACAGCGGCAGTGCAAAAAATTGGAAAAGAAAAAAAAGAAAATCTTGCATACTCCTTGCTTCACAATGCATTTGCAATGGTTGCAGAAGTAAGTGAAAGAGCACTTGCTCACACTGAAAAAAAAGAACTTCTTATTACAGGAGGAGTAGCAGCAAGCAAAGCATTGAGAGAAATGCTTCAAAAAATGTGCGATGAAAGAAAGTGCAAACTCTTCGTACCTCCATTTGCAGCATGCCTTGATAATGGATTATTGCCTGCATGGCTTGGCATAGTGGAATACAAGGCAGGCAACAGAATGAAAATAGCGGAAAGTGTAGTAGAGCAAAGGC
>DAOWAC010000176.1 GCA_030634785.1 Chloroflexota bacterium
AATATTTTAATCAAGTTGATGACTATTGTTTCCCTGATAATAATCCCGCTTGTTCTCTGATTTTGATAAAGTATAAATAGTTGCTGTTCACTATTTCTTATTGTAATGGTTTCAAGAATTTCGCCTCGGAAAAAAAAGCAGATTGATAGGTTTTTTTCCGATGGAAAAAAGACATTAAGGCTTAGGACAATGGCTGACCGGGCTAGGCGTTCCCTAAAAAATTTTGTTCTTGTGGCAAACATTGCTGGCAAAAAACGTGTTGCAAAAATTTCTTCAACTGAAATTGTTTCAAAGGGAAATATTTTGCTTTTGCAGAGAGAACACAAAAAGGCTGTTAAAAATGGAACGATTAAGCCAAATTATTTTCTTTCCGTTGTCAAATATGTTCACGTCGGCCCCAAAGTAGGCATAATGGAGAAAGTGCCCGGGTTTGGGCTACTTTCTTTGGAGCGTGTATTGGACGCTATTAACGAACCAAGGCATTCGTTTGATTTTTCCAAAAAAGAATTTCAGCCAATTTTAAAATTTTTAAAAAAGCATCCTAAAATAACTCTTGAAAGCATTAGGGCTTTAAACATAAATCTTACGGAAAACATGAAAAAAATATCTCAAAACAGGACTATTTTTTCGCATGATTTAGACGGTATTAACAATATTATTGTAACTGGAGTTGACAAGAAAACAGGCAATTTCAAGATAACTCTGGTTGACCAGTGCCACCCCTACTACAGTTCTGTTGAAAGTCTAAAAGCAATGGTTGCTCGTGGTCTGAATAAAGGTTCAAATCATTCGAAGAAATGAGCGAAATCCTTCTTTTGAGAGTTTATTTTTGGAATCATTTAAAAGCATTTTGAACTTTTTCTTTTCTTACAATGTCTATTTTGAGAGGTTTTTTGTTTGACTGGAGAGCAATGGGTTGTAGAGGATAAGAAGAAAAAGCAGGTTTTTTGGCCTTCTAACGCAATGAAAAAAAAAGCCTGGGTAAGCAATGAATCTTTTTATAAGGAAGGAAAAAAGGATGCTGTAAAGTTTTGGGAAGCAAGGGCAAGAGAGGGTCTTGATTGGTTTAAAGAATGGGATACTGCTTATGAATCAAATCCTCCTTATTTCAAATGGTTTGTTGGTGGAAAAATTAATGTTAGTTATAATTGTCTTGATAGGCATTTGAAGGATAAAAAGGACAAGGTTGCACTTATTTGGGAACCTGAATCAACTGAGGAAAAGGAAAGAAGGATTACTTACGGTGAACTACATGCTGCTGTTTGTAAGTTTGCAAATGCTTTGAAAAAGCTTGGTGTCAAAAAAGGTGATAGAGTGGCTGTTTATTTGCCAATGATTCCTGAAGTTCAGATAACTTTGCTTGCCTGTGCAAGAATTGGTGCAATTCACGGAGTTGTTTTCTCTGCTTTTAGTGGTGAATCTTTGAAGGACAGGGTTGTTGATTCAGAGGCAAAAGTAATTGTTACATGTGATGGTTATACTCGAAGGGGCAAAGTAATTGATTTGAAAAAGCAATC
>DAOWAC010000046.1 GCA_030634785.1 Chloroflexota bacterium
AGAAGAGAAATAAGCGCAAACTATGTTGATTTGGATCTTAACAAAAGCAAAATTGATGCATTTGAAAACGTTTTAAGAGACCTTAGAATACAATTAAGGAAAAAGAAAATTACTTCAGAAGACTATGTTTCAAACACTGCATTTTACACAAAAAGAATCGACCTACTTAAGCAAATTGTAAAAGAAGACAAACAAAAAATAAAATCCGGCAAAAAAATGCTGAAACAAAGTTTTCAAAAGAAAAGACAAAAGCAGAAACTGAAAAGAAAAAAGTAAAAGAAGAAGATAAAAAAGCAAAGGTTGAAAAAATAAAAGCAAAACGAAAAAAGAGAAAAAAAATTTCAAAATAAGGAAATACTAAACTTTTATCATATTTTTTTACCTTTTTATTCGCACAAGCCTATAGGGAATTTTTTGTGTTTGTAATATCTTTAGTATTTTTTGTTGTTCCCATTCAAATGCTTCTTTTGCTGTTCTGAATCCTTTTTGGTTTAGCCAGTCTTGAAGATGTTTTTTCCACGCTCTCTCTTTTCTTTCAGGGTGGACAGCTCTTTTTTCAATTTCTTCCTTTTTCAAAAATGGTACAAGAATACAAACCGGAAGCTTTTCCAATTTTGTCAACAACTTATCATATTTCTTTTTTGTTTTTGGAGAAAGCTTGCTTGCAGTTATTAGCAGCGAAACATGAAATCTGTTAAGAATAAATACTGCTTTAGTGTCCTGCTTAAGAACAGATTCAATATAGCTTAATACCAAATCAAAGTAGTCAACAAGCAAATCCTCTACTCGGGGTATAAGTGCATGTTTCCAAGAAGAAAGCAAGTCCTCTTCAGAAAAAGCATAAACGTTCTTGGACTTGAATCTTTTGATAAGCTTCCTTTGCAATGTATCTTTGCCAGCACCAGGCAATCCCTCAAGAATATAAACCTTAATCTTAGCCATAATATGTTTTAAATATTATAACTTTGCATATATAACACTAAGGTAACCTAAAACAAGTGAAAAAAGTGTTGCATATTAGTCTTTTTCAGAGTTAAATTCGTCTCTAAGTTTTAATCCAATCACACTGCTTTTTTGTTTATTAACAGCAACTCCAATAATCTGATTAGCTTCCTGTACAAGCGGGTCATTGTGTGTTATTGCAATAAACTGGCTTTGGCGGCTTATTTTCTTTATTATTGTTGCCATTTTGATACTGTTTTCTTTGTCAAGAGCAGCATCTGCTTCATCAAATACATAAAAGGAAGCTGGTTCATATACCTGTATTGCAAAAAGGAATGCAAGCGCAGTCATTGTCTTTTCTCCTCCGCTCATTGAATCAATATTTTTAATATTGTCGCCCTTGTGTTTTGCCTGAATTAAAAGCCCTGATTCCAAAGGGTTTTCCCTGTTACTTAATTCAAGACATCCTTCACCGTTGAATAAAGTATTAAACATTTTTGAAAAGTTTTTGTTCAATTCATCAAAACACTTCATAAAAACACCGGTTCTTTTTACGTCAATCTTTTCAATCATTTCAACAACCGCAATTCTTTCCTCATCAAGTTTTTCAACCTTCTTTCTTACATCTTTTACTTCTGCTTCAAGCTGATTAAATGACTCTAATGCCTTCATATTAATTGCGCCAAGCTCTTTGATTCTTTTTTCAATTTCAACAAGCCTCTGACTTAATTTTGCAGGTTCAAATTCTTTAATTACTTCAACTTCTTTGAATTCTTTTGCTTCTTCATTCAAATCAGCATATCTTACTTCGCGTTTGCTTTTTTCAATAACTAGGGTGTTAACCTGTTGAACAAGACTTTTAATCCTTGTTTGAATTTTTGCAATTGTTGACTCAAGTTTTGAAATTCCTTCATCTGCTTTTTCCTTTTCTTCAACCATTTTTTGACCGTGTCTTTCAGACTCGCTTACTTTTGCTTCCAGTGCCGAAATCTTTTCTTCCAAAACCATTAGTGCCTTTTCATCTGTTCCAAGTTCTAAAGAAATCTTTTCGTTTTCTTTATTTACTACAGTTACTTCGTTCAAAAATCCTTTCTTTTGGTTTTGTAACTGTTTTGAAGAATTGTTTTGAAGATTTTCTTTTTCTTGCTTTAATGAATGTTCTTGTTTTTCAAGCCCTACAAGGTTGTCGCTTGCAGTTCTAAAAGTACTTAATGTAATTCCTTCACTAAATGCCTTAATTTTTTCCTTTTGTCCGGATAGACCTGTTTTTTTCTCGTTTGTTTTTTGTTCTTCTGCTTCTATTGTTTTCAAAAGGTCATCATAGCTATTTTCCATAAGCCATTGTTTTACTAAAGCAAGTTTTTCTCTTTTTGCAGTAAGTTCTGTTCTTAATTCGTTCAAATCAGCTGTTTCAACAGCAAAGGATTTTTCTTTTTCCAAAGCATCTCTTGTAAGAGCAATTCTTGAATCAAAATCTTTTCTTTTTTGCTTTAATGCCTGTTCTTTAATCAAAAGCTCTTTAAGCAAAACTTCTTTTTTTAGTTTTAAGCTTGCTTTTTTTTGTTTTTCAAGCGGTGAATCACACACCGGGCAGGTGGCAAAGTTTTTTCCAAGAGTTTCAATACTTTCATTAACATTTTTCTTTTCTGCTTCAACTTCTTTTAAAGCTTCTAATGCTCGTTCGCTTTCTCTTTGAAGTTTTGTAAGACTTTCTGAAATATTTCCAAACTTTTTTCTCAATTGTGTAAGAAGACCTGTTTTTTTTTCTCTTTCAGAAACTTTTGCTTCTATTGTTTCAATTACCTGCATTGTTTCTCTCATATCCTGCTTTTTGAGTTCTGTTTCTCTTTTTATTCCACTTAACAGGGCTTTTTTTTCAAAAAGTTCTTCATTTAACAAAGCAAGTTCTGAACTGGTTCTTTCCATTGTTTCATTCATTTCTGAAAGCTTTTTTTCTTTTTGTTCTGCATCACTTTGAAGCAGGTTCTTTTTTTCTGCAGCTTCTTTTATTTTTTTTCCAAATCCTTCAAGTTCTGTATTTATTTCTTCAATTCTTTTCTTTTGAATTACTGCCTCTTCTTCAAGGCTTGCTGCTTTTTTTTCAAGTCCTTCAACACTTGTTTTGTTGCGTTCAAACAATCGTTTTTTGTTTTCTAGTTTTTCGGCTGCAAGTGCTTTTCCTGTTCTGGCTTCTTCAAGCTGTGCTCCTACAGTTGCATAGGTTTCTTTTCTTTGTGCAAGAATAAGTTTGTTTAATCTTTCAGATTCGTTCTTCAATCGGTCTTTTTCTAAAAACTCTTTTTTTGTCTGGACTTCAAGTTCTTTTTTTTCGGTTTCAAACACTTCTAGCTTTTCAGAACATTCTTTTTCACTTTTTTCAAGTTTTTCAATTTCTGAAAAAATAATTGTTGCTTTTATTTTTTTGTTTTCTCCCTGCAATCCATCAAATTCTGCTGCAGCATCCTTGTCTTTTCTCATTTGTTCAAGATAGTTTTCTCTTTCCTGTAATACAATGGCTGCATCCCTTAGCTTGTTGTCAACCTTTTGTAATTCTTTTAAAGCTTCTTCTTTTTTTGCATCAAATTCCTGTAATCCTGCAAGTTCGTCAATTATTTGTCTTCTTTCAACAGGACTCATTTCAATAACTCTTGTTGTGTCCCCTTGCACTACAATATTGTGGCCGTCTGGTTTTATTCCCAGTTCTAAAAGCAGTGAAACGATTTCGTTTCTGGTTTTTCTCTTTCCATCAAGTCTGTAAATGCTTTTGCCTTTTTTGTCAATCATTCTTTGAACAAGATATGTTTTGTTTTTTTCCTTTATGGACAATTCTACTTTAGCATAGTTTTCAACAGCAGTATTGTTAACTAATTCGTCAATTCTGCTTACTCTCAACATTTTCATACTGCTGGTTCCAAGTACAAATAGTAATGCATCCAGAATGTTTGTTTTTCCTGAACCATTGCTTCCAACAATTGCAGTAAATCCATTGCTTATTGGAATATCTGCTTTTTTAAAGGACTTAAAATTCCTCAAAACAAGTTTTTGTAATTTTGCCATAAAATTCAACCCTGCCCAATAAATTTAATCCTAATCAATAAATTCAACCCTGCCTAATAAATTTAATTCTTATCAATAAATTTAATCATATAAGCAAAAAGGCACTTTGCCATATAGAGAAGAGCTAATTAGTTTAAATTCTTTTTTCCATAGCAAAAAACTAATTTTACTTGGCTTTTTTGGCGTAATAATTGGCAAGTGCAAGACCTGAAAATGCCAAAAATACTGCCCAAAACACTGCAAAAACAATCATTGATTCAATTTCTCCTTCAAAAAGTTCTGATGCAGTAGTTCCAATACTCATAAGAATTCCGTAAATTATAGTAATTATAATTACAAAAACTAAAACCTGCCAAAATCTTCCCTGTGAAAAAATCCAGGATTGTTCCAGTGCCTTTCTTACCTTGTTTTTTCCAAAAGCAAGAGCTTGTAAAATAAAAACAAATTTTACCGCAACATAAAAGCCTGCTAGTACAAACAGTACTAAAAGCACTAGTCCTACAAGTTCAAAAAATGTTGTTATTATTAGTGAAAACCATAACATAATTGCAAGCAAAAACGCAAAAATTAGTATAAAAAAAGTAAACGAAACAATTTGACCAATTGCATGCATTGTTTTTCCACATGCTTTTTCAATAGAGGCTTTTCCGTCCAATGCAAGTTTTTCATAAACTGCATACCAATAATTTAAGGCAGCAAAAAGAATTCCTGAAAGCACTACAAATACAAGTAATGCTGTCAAATTCAAACCATACAATCCAATTAACTGAAATGGTAAAACATTCAGTGGAACATTTGGAAAGTTTTCAAAAACCATTATTTCTAATACAAGTTCTATTAAAAAAGGAGAAAAGATATATGCAAGAATAAAAAAGATTGCAATTGATGCAAACGCAGGTAACAAAACCAGTGGGTTTTTTATAATTCTTTTTACCGCTCCTCCTAATGCTTTAATCAACCCAATCACCTTTTCCTTTTTTAAAACTCTATAATTTACTGCTTTGAAGTTTTTAATTCTTGCTTTTGCCTGTTTTAAGTTTACTTTACAGAAATAGGTATATATGGCTTTTGAAATTCATTCAATACTATTACGCTAATTTCTTTTTAATGCTTTTCTTATGTCCTACACAGGCCTTATAGTAAGACATTTAAAGCTTGCTAAACACAATTAATTCATTGGAAATACTTATTTTTTCCTATTTTAAGAGGCTGAAATTAAGGTATTTTTTTGAATTAAATTAAATTGTTTTGAATTAAATTAAATTGTTTTGAATTAAATTAAATTGTTTTGAATTAAATTAAATTGTTTTGAATTAAATTAAGAAATTTTTGAATTAAAAGGTGTTTTTTTATGCATGTTCCAAAGATAACCAAAGATTATTGCAAGAAATGCAATAAGCACACTGATCACAAATTAAAGATTTTTAAGACAGGCTCGCCTAGAGCGTTAGCTGAAGGAAACAGGAAAAATGCCGAAAAAAAGCGTGGTTACAAGGGAAAATACCAGTTTCCTGCAACCATCAAAAAGCAGAACAAAAAGCCCACCTTTGTTGCAGAATGTGCAGTCTGCAAAGCAAAACACTATTATGTCATTCCAAAAAGAATGAAAAAGATTGAAATAGGCGAAAAAGAATCAAAGCAAACAAAGCAAAGCAAAAGCAAAGCCAAGTAAAATAATCAAAAAATGCTTTGAATTCTTTCAAATTTTTTAGAATTTTCAATTTTTTTAGAATTTTTAAAACAATCTACAAATCATAAGATTTTATTAATTCTTGCAAAATACCAATTTCATTTTTCAGTATTTAACTTTTTTTCAAAAAAGACCTTGTTAACAATTCCTTTAAAAGAATTTTTCTGTTAACTTTTTTTATGAATGCCAGAAACAGTATTTTGTTAATAATAAAGCAACAGCCTGGCATAGAGTATAATTCTCTTTTGAACAAAATTGTGGGAAGCTATGGCAGTATTGAGTCAGCAAGAGCTGCTTTAAGCAGAAGTATTCGTTACCTTACTGCTTTGGGTCTTGTTGCAAGAAAAGGCAACAAGCTTTTTGCTACCGGAAAAGGAATGGCTCTTTTAAGTAATGAAATGCAAAACAAGCTTCTTTTGAAACTGAATGATTTAATGGAAAAAAAAGACGTGTCAGCACGCTTTGAAAACGTTGTTGAATTGCTTCAAACTCTTATTGAGAGAAGCAAGCAAGATAAGGATTTGTTACTTGCTGCAAAGGGAAGTGTTGATTTTTATATTTCAGACCTTGCTTTTTTGGAAAAAGATGTTGAAAAAAGAGTTCATAGAATGCAATACCTGCACAGAATTTTTGAACAACAGGTTACTGCATTAAAGGAACTTGGATTTTTTGATTTCAAAGATTTGGTTTGGGATTCTGATTCAAAAAAGACAATTAAGTTAATTGCAAAAAAAGCCAAAGTCAACGTTTTTACCGTTGAATGCTTTGATGAAGAATTTAGAAAAAAAGCAGCAGAACATTTTTCAGCAAAGGGACGGCAGAACGATTTGTTTCTTGAAGCAAAGCAATTGGGTCCTTTTCTGAACTTTGTTGAAAACAATTCAAAACTCAAAAACAATTTAAAAATTGAAAACAATTCGAAAATTGAAAAAAATGCAGTAAACCTTTTTCTTGGAGGAATCAAAATCAAAATAGATTTCCCCCGTATTTTCGTAACAGCACCATACAAACAATTACAGGGACTTCTTAAAAAAAAAGACAAAAAATAAAACGCGTCCGTGGTCTAGTGGTTAGGATTCAAGCTTCCCAAGCTTGATACCCGGGTTCGAATCCCGGCGGACGCATATGCCATTGAGCCCAAGCGAAATGGCATCCGCCCAGTCGTGATTTTCCCAAGGCTTTTGCAAAGCAAAAGGCTTTTTGAGTCCCGGCGGACGCAATAGCCGCCACAGCCGGCTAGTCTGAGCAAGAGTGCTATTTTCGCTTGGGCTCGATAGCACGGCTTCGCAGGAATGTTTCAAAAAGCTTTTTGAGTCTTGGCGGACGCATTATTTTTATTGCATTAATTAGTTTTTCGTTTGTTTTATTCTTTTTTTGTATTCGCCAACTATTTCCAAAATTGCTTTTTTTACAACTGCTGCACCAATTCTTTCCTCTACTGCACTTGGCTGGTATTTTGGTCTTGTACCATTTTCAGTTGTAACAAACTCTTTTATTGTTAGAGTTGATTTTGGAAGTTCTTCAATTAGAGAGCGGACCTCTCTTTCACTAAATTCCGGCAGAGCCCATTTAATTCTTCCAGAGGGCGAATAGTGGGTAATATCTTTAGTACGAACATTTCTTCCATAAAACATGTAACCGTTTACTCTTGTCTTTAAACCTGCTTTTTTAAACAACTGTATAAAATCGTTTGGAACAGTTCCAATTACTCCTGTGTCA
>DAOWAC010000086.1 GCA_030634785.1 Chloroflexota bacterium
AATTAATTTCTTTTTCAAATTTTTTATCAAACTTGTACCAGTTTCTTATAAAGTATATTGCTTTTGTTCCAATCAGATTTCTTTCAGCTTTGCTTAAATAATCATACTGGTTGATAATGGTTGCAATGTTTTTTGTATCAACAATTTTTTCTACTTCGCTTAACATTTCAAGTTTTTGCAAAACAAGTAGTTGGCAGTTGTCATTGTTTTTCATTTTATTTTTTGCAAGTGCAAGTAATTGACTTGCTTCAGTATTGTTTGAGGCAATTGCCAGAAATTTCAATTCAAACACTCTCCTTTACTGCATGAAGTCTGCCTTTTTTGTAACGTGCTCTTTTTCTCATAATGTCAGGCATTGCCTTTAGGTTTATCCAGTGTGCTTGTAACAGCCAGTGCAATCTAAAACTGAATAAATTTTTTCCGGCTCTAAGAATTTCCCAAAGAATTGCTTTTAATAATCGAAAAAATGAAAAATGCAGAAACATATAACGCAGTCTGTTTTTGTTCATGGTTACATACTGCCATTTTGTTGGTTGTTTTTCAATAATTCCACCTTCAAAATGAATTACTGTGCTTTCAGGAACAAAGACTACTCGGTATCCTGCTCTGTGTGCTCTTTCGCAGAAATCTGTTTCCTCAAAATAAATTGGAGAAAATCCTTCATCAAATCCGCCAATTTTGTTGTAGAGTTCTCTTTTGAAAAGCAAAGCTGCTCCTCCAATTTGTCCAACATCTTTGTCTTTGTTGTAGTTATGTCTTGCTATTCCGCTGTCGTCAACATATCCTCCGCCGTAAACAAGTTTTGGATTGTCAAACGGTGGTAGATTTGGTCCAACCATTCCAATTTTTGGATCGCTTTCAATTTCTTTAACCAACTTTGTAAGCCAGTTTTTTGTAACAGTTGTGTCATTGTTTAAGAAAAACAAATATTCTCCTCTTGCAATTTCTAATCCTTGGTTGTTTGCTTTGGAAAATCCTTCGTTTTTTTTGTTTAAAATCAATTTGTCAATTTTTTTTGCTTTTTTTAATTTTTCCAGTTCAACAACGTCACTTTTCTTGCTTCCATTATCTACTAAGATTATTTCGTAGGAGGGATAGCTTGTAATTTAGTGAATTGATTCAATGCATTTTCTGGTAAAGTCAATTCCGTTCCAGTTTAATATTATTATTGAAACCAATTTTGTCATTTTAAAATCTTCCAAAAGCTTTTTTCCCAAAAACACTGGTCTTTTAGTACTAAAGAGTTACTAGATTAACATTTACTTATAAAAAAACTATTTAAAAAGCTTTTTGGATTTAATTCTATAAAAATAGACTATTGTACCAGAGTTGTTTGAATGGCTGAATGGGATGGTTTTTGGGAAGGCGGCGGTGAAAATGTCGAAATCTACCCTCTTAGGGTTTCATTATTTGACAGGAATGCGTCTGTTAAAGGAATCACATCTCTTGAGGTTGGTTCAGGGACAGGAATTGATTCAATTAACCTTGCTCAAAAAGGAGCAAATGTAACCTGTCTTGATAACAGTAATAATGCGCTTGATATTTCAAAAAAACTTTTTAAAAAATACGGCGTAAAGGGAAAATTTGTAAACGGCGATGCCTGCAATATGTGTTTTGAGGACAACAGTTTTGATCTTGTTTTTAATGCTGGGGTTGTAGAACACTTTAAGGATCCTACTCAAATTATTCAGGAAATGAAAAGAGTGAGCAGTAAATATGTAATGGTTTGGGTTCCTCAAACATTCCATCGTTACACTGTTAAGAAAAAAATTGCTCAGGCAAGAGGCAAGTGGCCAATGCCTTGGGAAACACAGTACTCTATTTTTGGATTAAAGTCTTTGTTTAAAAAAAATGGCATTAAACCAATTGATTATCTTGGTTCTGCTCCACGCAATGGTTCTATGAAAGTAAAAAAGTATGTTGGTTCCTTAATAGGTCTTGAAGTTGGGGTTCTTGGAGAAAAGCAGTAAGTTCAATCGCTGCAACTTAAATTCTTTTTTAAATTCCTTTAGCAACTTTTTTGTAAACTTTTAATTTTTCTTCTGCTTCTTTTGCAAGAGTAAAAGATTGTGCTTCTTTCAAAGCAGAAGCTGACTGTTTTGCATTTTCTTTTTTGTCAAGCAATATTTTTTCAGCAAATGCCGCAAATTCATCAGCACTACTTGCGTTTGCAATCATTACACCTTTCTTAAACAATTTTAATTCGTCTGAAACAATTGTAGGATTTCCACAAGCCATTGCTTCTATTGGAGGGTAAGCAAAACCACCCTCATAAGTTGCTGGAAACATAAAAACATCTGCTGCCTGATAAAACAATGGCATCTTATCTTCATCAATTCCATTAAAGTGCAATATGTTTAGTCCTTTTTTCATTTCATCATAATCTTTGTTTGTTCCGCCAACTCTCAACACTATTAAATCTTCAACATTTTTAGAAACCTTTTTTGCAGCCTGAAGCAGTACAGGAATATTTTTCCTTGGCTCTTCAGATCCGATATTAAGAATAATTTTGCTTTCAGGAGCAATGCCAAGTTCTTTTCTTGCAGTCTCTTTGCTGCCTGGCTTGTAAATAAGCTGGTCAAAACCCAAAGGAATTGGATATATCTTATCCTCTTCAACAATTTTCATTTCAATAAGCTCGTCTTTTGCAGCCTGTGAAATTGTAAACACTGCTTCCGCACTTTTGTAATGCTGCATTGCTTTTCTAAAATATTTTCGCATTAGCAAAGGATATTCTTTTGGAAAAATTAACGGCGCGACATCCATGTGTGTAACAACTGATGGTTTTTTGAATTTGCATCCTCTTGCAAGAAATTGGGATGTGAAATGATACAAATCATATCCGTCTGGAATTTTTTTTGGAAAATAATAGTATGACGAATAAGTTTTGTTGTAAACAGGCAGACTTCCGGCCTGTTTTATTTTTTTTACTCCTTCCATTTGTTCTTTCAAAACATTGTCTTTTGATTCAAGGTAAAGCATTTTAACATTTTGTCCATCGCGTCTTAATTGTTCAAATAGATTAAAGGAATACTTGCCTATGCCTGAGAACGGGTGAAAATTGTTTACTATTGCAATCATTTTTTCAGTCCGCCAAGGGTATTTGCAATTTCTTCAATATCTGTTTGTGTTAATTTTGTTGAAGAAGGCAGATAAAATCCTTTTCTGCAAAATTCATCTGCAATAGGATATTTTTCGCCTGCAAAAAGTCCTTTGTCGAGATAAGCTGGCTGTGCATGCATTGGAATAAAGAAGCTTCTTGTTTCAATTCCTTTTTCTGCAAGAGCCTGTCTTGCCTCATCTTTTTTAACTCCAAATTCATCTTCAAGCATAATTCCGTACATCCAAAAAACATTTTTTGCCCATTCCTTTTCAGGGGGGGTGGTAATTCCAGGAACTTGACTTAAAATTTTAGTATAAGCAGCAGAATTTCTTCGCTTTGCTTCAACAAATTCATCAACTCTTTCAAGCTGTGCCATTCCAATTGCTGCCTGCATATTTGTCATTCTGTAATTAAAACCAACAACTTTGTGCCAAAAATGCTTTTCTTTTGAAAAACCATGGTTCATCAGTATATGTGCCTTGTCATTATACTCTTCATTGTTGGTTACAACCATTCCGCCTTCGCCGGTTGTTAACATTTTGTTTGCATACAATGAAAAGCTTCCAATCTCTCCAATTGCTTCATCTCTTTTTCCCTTGTATTCTGTTCCATGTGCTTCTGCTGCATCTTCTACAACAAGTAAATCATGTTTGTCTGCAATTTCTTTTACAATCTGCATATCACAAGGATGCCCATAAGTGTGCATTACCATAATTGCTTTTGTTTTGTCAGTTATTTTTTTTTCAATCTGTGTTAAATCCATATTCCATGTTTCTTTTTCTGCGTCAACAAGTACTGGTTTTGCTCCGGTATATAAAACAGCATTGCAGCTTGCAATCATTGTAAAATCAGGAATTATAACTTCATCTCCTTTTTCCACTCCTATTGTTGCAAGAGCTAAGTGTAATGCAGTTGTTCCATTTGTTGCACTGCATCCATATTTTGCCTGACAAAAATCAGCAAACTTTTTCTCAAACTTTTTTACAAACGGACCTTGTGACGAAATCCAGCCTGTATCAAAACATTCATCCACAAGCTCTTTTTCTCTTGGTCCAATATTTGGTTCGCATACTGAAAATTTCTTTTCCTTCATTTTGTCAGGGTCTATGCTCATAAAAACAACCTCTTTACTTTTTTTCCAGCTTTTTAGGGACACATTTACCGTTATCTTTCCACATGTCTTTTTCTGACCTGATTTCGGTTTCCCAAAGCCATTTCTTGTCGTGGTTATAAAAGTCTTCAATTGTAGCTTTTAGTCCTTCTTTTATTCCAACTTTTGGCTTCCAGCCTGTTAGATTCAAAAGCTTGAAGTAATTGCATTGCAGTCTTTCAACATCCATTGGTCTTAGCCTGTAACTGTCAACTTCAATTTCAATAGGTCCCTTTCCCATTATTTTTGCAATAAAGTGTGCAAGT
>DAOWAC010000001.1 GCA_030634785.1 Chloroflexota bacterium
TTATTTGTTCAAGCAATGGTTATATCACTTTACGCAGTAGTTCCGGCATTTTTACTTGCCTTAATTCTTGCATCTGTTCATTTCTTTTCGGAAAAATATGCAGATCATGTTAAAAAGTTTCATGTGCAGACTATTTCTTTTTCTGCAGGGCTTTTTTTAGGGCTTATTTTTCTTTATCTTCTTCCGGAATTTTTTAAGGGCTTGTATCATGTTGGGGAAAGTATTTTCTTGCTGATGCTTGCAGGTTTTGTTTCAATGCATCTTGGGGAAAAGTATATTTATCAGCATGTAAGTGACAAGAAAGAACGTATGAAGGATCTTGCTTCAATTCATGCACTTGGCTTTTTTATAAATCATTTTATTGTTGGAATTACTCTTTTGCTTGCTTTTAGTATTGAGGGAATTTTTTCAGGATTTCTTATCTTTATTCCTCTGCTTTTGCACACTTTTTCAAGCAGCCTTTCTTTGAATGATATTGATAAAAAGATTAACAAAAAATTGATTTCTGGTTTTATTCTTCCGCTTTCTCCTGTTTTTGGAGTGCTTGTTGCCTATTCTTTGAACCTGACACCTTACCTTTACCATTTGCTTTTCTCATTTGTTTTGGGTGCAATGCTTTACATTGTTGTAAGAGACACTTTGCCAAGAGACGATTCAGGAAAACCTCTTTTGTTCCTTATTGGTGTTCTTGTAAGTGTTTTGATTCTTACACTTGTTGCAATTCTCTAAAATTTTTCTGTCTGCGTTTAAAATTGAGGTTAATTAGATTTAAATTAAAAGAACGCCTTATTTTTTTAATACCAAAAGGAGTTTGTATTTCGAAAGGTGATTGTTTTGCTTAACAGGTTTTATGACAAGTTCATTTATGCAAATTCACTAAAGTACAAACACAATAATTTTTTTCTTGTGAACTTGCCCTTTCTTGTATGTCCTGTACAGCTTCTTTCAGGTTTGCTTGAAACAAACGACCCAGAGTTTGAAAAAAAACTGTATGCTTCAATAAAGAAAAGTGTTTCAGAGCAGCTTATTCCTGCTTTTGGAACAGGATTTGGTTTTAGAGGAAAGAAGATGGTTGTTTTCTTAGAGCAGTATTTTACTGCGTCTGGTTGGGGTACTATAAAGAATGTTGATCTTGATTTTGATGCGAAAAAGGCAATTGTAAGGGTTTCAAATAATCCTATTTCATCAAATCTTAATCCAAAAGTCAAGGCACCAGCTGACCATATTCTTAGAGGAATTTTTGCAGGTCTTTTTTCAAGAGTTTTTGAAGAATCCGTTGATTGTGTTGAAACACATTGTTGTGCTTTGGGTGAGGGTGATTGTGAATTTATTATAAAAAAACAGTCGTTGTTTGATTTTTCTGACAAAAGAGTAAGGCGACAGCTTGAGGCTGAAATTTAGGTGAATTTTTTCTCACCTTTATCAAAGTTTTTTTCTCACAAAAGATATTTCTTTTTTTATTAATTTAATTTTTTCTTTTTCAACTGCAACTTCTATAATTAAAGGAACATCCAACGCAAAAACAGGTTCAATTTTTTCCTGTACTTGTTTGCTTGAATTAAAAACAAAGTTGTGACTGTGTACTCCTTCTTTGTCGGTTGCATTAAGGTGAACGCAGGAAATTTTTTCTCCAAGTAATTCAATAAATTCTTTTGGTTTTATTCCATTTGACATTGCGTGTGTTATGTCAAAGCAGAAGCCAAAGTCTTTTTCTTTTTCAAGAAATTCGTTTATTTCTTTTGGATACTGCCAGTCTTTGTGGCTTTCTCCAGCTCTCATGTTTTCAATGCATGTTTTGAATTCGAGTTTTTTTAATATAGAAAAATCTTTCACATGGTTTGGATGAAATGTAACATGTTTTAGATTTATTTCCTGTCCAATTTTGTTAATTTTTTCAAGAATTTTTTCACTTTGCTGGTTTTTTCCATATTCTATTATTGGTGCATGCAGTGAATTGAATTTCATTCTTTTAAGAAATTTTATGCTTTTTTCATCCAATTCAAATTCTTCAAAACCTTCAGGGTCCATAAAGCATAATTCTATTCCGTCGACTAATTCTGAAAACAGTTCTTCAACAAGGTATATTGTTCCAATTCTACCCCTACTTCCAGCCGCTTTCCAGACACTTCCTGTTGAAAGACATAGGGTCATATCTTTAAAATTAGTCCCTCCGAAAATGATTTAATTGGTTTCTTTTGTATGAGAAATATTTATATAGACTGAATGCTTACTAGTATTTGAAGGTTTTTTTATGGAAAAAACAAAATTTGGAATTCAGGGACTGGACAAAGCGCTTGAAGGCGGACTTCCTAATGGAAATCTTGTGCTTATTTCAGGCGGTGCAGGAACAGGAAAAAGCACGCTTTGCATGCAATTTCTTTTAAACGGCGCAACAACTTTTGGCGAAAAAGCGCTTTATATCAGCACAGAGCAAAACACTGAAGAGCTCTACAAACAGGCTGCTTCCTTTGGATGGAATCTTGCACAGCTTGAGGAAAAAAATCTCTTAAAAATTATTTTTTTTGACATTACTCAAGGAGCAAACTTTTTGTCGGAAGTTGATTCTGTAATAAAGGAATTTCAGCCAAAAAGGGTTGTAATTGACAGCATGACAACCTTGACAGACGCGCTTATAATCGGTGGAATGGGAAACCAAAGCGATTTTTCCCTAGTGCAGGTTATTGAAAAGGTTTCGCCAATTCCAAGGACTGAACAAATTATTGCAAAAAGCATTCTCTACAAGCTGATTGGGGAACTGAAAAAATACAAGCTTACCACTCTTTTGACATCCGAGCTTTACGAGGAATCAAAAAGGCTCAGTGCCGATGGCATTTCTGAATTCATTGCAGACGGAGTAATAATAATGCATTACATTGAAATCGGAGTAGGAGACTACCGAAGTCTTGAAATAAGAAAAATGCGTTATTCAAATTATGACAAGGACATAATTCCTTACACCATCTCAGATCATGGGGTTGAAATAATGGAAAAGATGGAATAAATTCTAATTCTTTTTTTTTGTCGTAAAAGCTTTTGCAATTTAGGATACTGTTGTTGTCTTCGATGGTTATGCAACTCCTTCGCTTCTAACTTCAAAGACATCTCTCTTGTTGTATTGTTACTTCATCAAATAGATATGTTGTAAAAGATACTTTTAATGCTTATAAAACTGTCTTAATTGTCTTTTTGTTTGAAAAACCAAGAAATAAATACTGGCTTGTCTTTAGTATTAGAGGATGAAAAAGCAAATTTTGCTAATTTTTGTATTTGTTGTTCTACTGGCTTCAATAGCTTCTGCTATACCAGCTCCTGTTACAAATATGAATGGAGAATTTGTTGGGTTTAATTCTGTTAAAATAACTTGGGACCATGAAGGTGGAGCAACTTCTTTCAAGATTTACAGGGGTTTAAATCTTGACAACTTACAGAATATTGGTACTGCTACAGAACATTCCTATATTGATCAAAGCATTAATCTTGATGATGAATATATTTACTTTGTTACTGCTATTGATTCAAGCGGTGAAAGCAATGCTCCGCTTTATGCGCTTACAATTACTCCAACTGCAAGACCTGACAAGCCTTTTACTACAACTATGGTTTCTCCTGAAAAAAGAGCTTTTTCTTTTGGGGAACAGGTTGATTTTATTGTAAGGGTTTCAAGTGCTTTTTTTGGAGAACTTGAAAATCTTGAAGCAGTTCTTATAAATGAAGATTATGGTATTGAAAAACCAATGATTTTTGATGCAAGCAAAAACATTTTTACTCTTTCTGAAACACTTCCTTCCTCTGAAAGTGATGAAGGGTTTTCAACAATTTATTTAATAAGGGTTTCAGGAGTTCTTGGCGGTGAAACATTTTTAGAATCAGAAGCATATGTGTTTACTCTTGTTCCTGAGTCAATTTATGTTCCGGAAAATTTTGGAGCTCTTGTTGCTGAAACATTGTTTGTCTTTGGGCCGTTTTTTGTGCTGTTGACAGTAGCTCTCATTATAGGTTTTATGGGTTGGAAATACTACCTTAAGAAAAGGTCTCAAAAAGATTCTCTTAACCTTGAGCTTGTTGAGGTTTTGAAGGAAAGGTCTGTTTGGAAATATGACATGCTTAAGAGAAGAATTACTCCACAGCAGTATGCTGAAAAGGAACGAGAACTGCAGGGCAAACAGAACGCTCTTGAAACAAAGCTTGGACATAAAAGAAAAGGAATTAAGATTAGTAAAAATCCTTTTGCAGGATATACCCGGTCTGAAATTGAGGAAATTGGTCGTCTTGTAAAGACAATGGGTGCTCAGAAAAGGCAGATGACAAAGGATAGTATGAGGGCATGGCTTGTTGGAAGAGGCAGGTCGGAAAAGATTGCAAAGAAGGTTGCTGAAATGATTTATAGAGAGTAATAAAAATTCTTTTTCTTTTTTTTTTAAATAATTTCTGTCTTTTTAAATAATTTCTGCAATTTTTTCTTCGTTAATTTTTTTGTAGAGACAGCCTTCTTTTTCTACAAATCTGTTTTTTGAAAACGTTTGCATTATTTTTTCCAATTCTTCATTTTTAATAAGTGTATTTTTTTCAATGTCTTTAATTGAAAGATATGTGTTTTTGTGGCGAAGAATGCAAAGCAATGCTCTTATATGTTTTGGAGTTGCATTGGTTTTTTTTTGTAAAAGCATTCTGAGTAATGCTGCTTCCTTCAAAGTTGTTCCCTTCACCTAAAAAACCCCTTTTTTTGAAAGCAAGGGTGCCCGAGTCCTAAAACCATACAGACACCATTGCCTTTGAGCAGGCTCACAGGAGTTGCTGATTAGCAGCTCCCAATTGCCCGTAAAACAATTCTGTTTCATGGCTTAATATAATCAGGGTTGAAAAAAGTTCAACCAAAGGGTTGAATTGTAAAGTCTGTTGCTTATTCGTATCTTAAAGCTTCAACAGGTTCAACACTTGCAGCCCTTATTGCTGGGTAAACTCCTGCAATCATTCCTACTGCCATACTGAATGCAAGTGCTCCTACAATAAGAGTAGGTGTTACAACTGCTGTTAGTGGCAATCCTGCTATTTCAGCAACTATTGAAACAACTCCTGCTGCTCCTATTCCAAGAAGCAATCCCATTGCTCCGCCGACAAGTCCAATCATTCCTGCTTCTACTACAAAAATACTTATTATGCGAGGTGTTGTTGCCCCAATCGCTTTCATTACTCCTACTTCTTTTGTTCTTTCAAGAACTGACATTAGCATTGTGTTCATTATGCCAATTCCTCCTACTAAAAGTGAAATTCCTGCAATTCCTATTAGTACAAGGCTTATCATTCCAACAACTGAACCTGCTATTTCTGATATTTGCTGCAAGTCCATTACCTGAAAATCTTTTTTGCCATGATCTCTTTCAAGCCTGCTGCTTATTCTTTCTTTTAATTCGTCAATGTCTTCGCCTGGCAGTGCTTTTACAATTATTCTGAATGGAGTGATTTCGGTATCACTAAGGTCTTTGAGTGAATCACTATTCATTGAAAGTGCTGTATTAAACATTCCTGCAAAATTGTTTTGTGCTTCTTCTAATATTCCTACAATCCTGAGTTTGTCTCCATTTACTTGAAGGCTTTGTTTTAGACCAATGTCTTCCTTTATTATCCTGTCTCCGAATTTGCTTCCGATTATAACAGCGGTTGTATCATGTGGTGTAAGATTTCTTCCTTCTTCAACATTTGCTATTCCTATAAATCCAAGCTGTTCAATTTTGTCAGGGTCAATTCCTATTACAATAACGGTTTTGTTTTCTCCTTTGTATTCTACCTGAAGGCTTGTAATATAAAGTGCTGCTGCAAAGTCAACACCTTTAACATTTTCAATTAAATCAACATCGTCATCATCGAGTTTTGCAAATACACTTTCTATAAATCCTCCGCCTGGCAAAATCATTATTGTATTGGTTCCAAGTTGATCAAATTCTGCTGTTACCGACTGGTTTAATCCTTCTCCTATTGAAATAAGTGCAACAATTGCAGCAATTCCTACTACTATTCCAAAGATTGTGAGAAATGATCTAAGTCTTCTGCCTTTTAGGTTTTTGAATGCAATTAGAAACAATTCTGTGTCAATCAAACCCATTTTTTCACTTCCTCTTTACTAATTCCAACGATTGCATTCATCCTTTCACTTTCCATACCTTAGAGCTTCAACAGGCTCAAGCAATGCAGCTCTTCTTGCAGGCAAATATCCTGAAGCCATTCCAACTCCAATTGCTACAGCAACCGCGATAATTATTGCAACAATGTTTACTCCAACAGGTAATGCAAATCCTGAAATTGTTGCCACTACTGATACAATGCCTGCGAGAATAAATCCAAATATAATTCCAATTACTCCTCCGATTGCTCCTATCATGGCTGATTCTGCTAAAAAGATTGATAAAACTTTTTCATTTGTTGCTCCAACTGCTTTCATTACTCCAATTTCCTTTGTTCTTTCCATTACTGCCATTAGCATTGTATTCATTATACCAATTGCTCCAACAATAAGGCTGATGGCTGCAAGGGCAATCAAAACTGTTTGGATTAGTCCAAGTACCGTGCCTGCGCTTTCCATAATATTTTCTGTTGTCATTACTGTAAAGTCTTCTTCTCCATGTGCTCTTTTAAGTCTTTCAGTTATTTTGTCAGCCACGTCATCAACAAGTTCTCTGTCTGTTGCCTGTACCATTATTTCTGTTGGATTTTCTTCTCCAAAAAAGTCCTGTACTGTTTCTTTTGGGAAAAAAACCATGTTTGATACAAGTCCTCCAAATGCTCCGCTCATATCTTTTGAAATTCCTACAATTTTGAATTTTTGCCCGTCTATTTCAAGCTGGTCTTTTACTCTTAATGATTCGCCTTCAAATGCTTCTACAAAGCTTTCAGGAATTACTATTGCATATGTATCATTTGATTCAAGGTGTCTTCCTTTTATTATGTCAATATATCCTGCTTTTTCAAGAAAGTCTCTTGCATCAGGTGCTATTCCGATTATAAAAATTGATGCTTGTTGTCCGCGGAATTCTGCAATTTCTGCTGTTTCATAAAATCCTGATACACTTTCAACGCCTGGAATTCCGTCAATTAATCCAATATCGTCTTCTTTGAGTGCATCAGTAGCCATTGTTGTCATGCCCATGCTTGAACCTGATTGCACTGTAATGGTGTCAAGTCCCATTCTTTCAAATTCTGCTGTTACAGACTGGTTCAATCCCTCTCCTATTGAGGCAAGTCCGACTATTGCTGCAATTCCTATAATTATTCCAAGCAGTGTTAGCAAAGAACGCAGTTTGTGCATTTTTAGGTTGCGTAAAGCAATTGAGTAAAGTTCTGTGTCAATTTCCATTCAAGCGCCTCATTTTGAAAGGAAAAATGGGAAAGAGGAGGCTTTCCCTGTTTACTTCTTTTTCCTTGCATTTCCAACAAAGGTTTTTGCCCTTGGATATACCCATTTGAGTACAACATACAGTCCAATTAGCTGTAAGGCAAGTGAAATTAGTCCTACTAAAATAAGGCTTATTCCTCCGTCGCCTCCTGCTACTGGATTTCCAACGCTGACCATAAGTTGTTTTGTTTCAACCATTTCCTCAAGTGAGTCGTTCTTGTAGTATATGCTGAGTGTTAAAGGTATTGTTTGCATTGGAGTTGTTGGATCAAATGAAATATTTGTTTTGAATGAATCAAAATCATCTGCTTCCAATGTTCCAATAAACTGCCTTGGTTCTTCAATATTCATATATTGTCCTGAAAGCTCAACAACAACATATTTTGCATCAGCAAGTCCTATATTGAACATGTCAACAACTATTTCGCTTGTTCCGCCTGGAAACGCGTCTGGTGTTACGCTGTTTATTACTGCGTCAACATCAGCTTCTGCAGTTACCTTTATTCCAAGGTATGAAATTTCAGTTTTTGATGTTCCATTTTGGTCAAAGTATTCCAAAGTGATTGGAACCGAATAGTTTTTGAGTTCTGCATTTTGATTTACTGATAGTTCAATTTCAACATTTTCACTTTCGTCCATGTCAAGTTTGTCTACATATTTTGCTGATGCTCCAAGTGAAACTATTTCTCTTTCAACTACAACACCTGCTGCAGTTACTGTCCTTTCAGGGTTCACTTTGAGCACAATGTTTTTTGCAACACTTCCGCCAATGTTTTTTATTGTGAGAATTATTGGTGTTACCTGTCCTGGTGAAAGTTCATCTACGCTGCTTCCAACAATTTCTAGTTTTGGTGTTCTGCTGAGAACAGCTATAGGAAAGTTTGCTTCTTTTGTTGTAAATTCTTCGCCTACAAGAACTTTTAGGCTGTGAAGTCCATCAGTAGCTTCATCATCAACCAAAACTTTGTATTCAATTGTTGCTGTTTCAAAAGGATCCATTTTTCCAATATTCACTTCTGCGTCCTGTCCTGACTGTAGACTAAACGGAAATTCCGCTTCTAATACAATAATTGAATCTTCTGCTTCATGTATTGAATTATTTTTTACCTGCACCCAAACTGTTAATGCGCTGCCTGGCGCAACAGGTGCCGGATCATAACTTAAGCTGGTTGCTTCTAGATCGCCTGCAATTGCATAGCCTGCGAACAAGAGAACAAACAGCAATGGCAATATTATCTTCTTCATTTTTTAGTCCTCCTCTTTCCATTTTTTTTATTTTTTATTATTTTTCCATCTCTTAAAAATATTGTTTCGTGTGCCAGTTTGGCAACTTCGCTTTCATGTGTTACCATCAGAACTGTCTTTCCCTGTTTTCTGTTTAATTCACTTATAAGTTCAAGAATTTGTTTGCCTGAAACAGTGTCAAGGTTTCCTGTTGGCTCATCGGCAACAATTACATCAGGGTTTGTTGCAAGGGCTCTTGCAATTGCAACCCTTTGTCTTTGACCACCGCTTAATTCATTTGGCTTGTGGTTCATTCTTGCTCCAAGATCAACTTCTTCAAGAATCTTTTCGGCAATTTCTTTTCTTTCATCTACTGGTTTTCCTGCAAACCACAGTGGAAGCATGACATTTTCTAATGCGCTCATTCTTGGAATTAAATTAAATGTCTGAAAAATAAATCCAATTGTTTTTCCTCTGACTTGTGCAAGCTGGTTGTCGTCCATTTTACTGATTGGTTTTCCGTTTACAAAAACTTCGCCCTTTGTTGGTCTCAAAAGTGCACTAAGCACATCCAACAGAGTGGTTTTTCCTGAACCGCTTGGACCCATAATTGAAAGGAACTGGCCTTTGTGGACTGAAAGGTTTACTCCATCCAGTGCTTTTACCTGAACCTTTCCCATATCATAAATCTTTGAAACATTTTCAACTCTTATAACCGGTTTTTCCATTCAATTCACCAACTTTTTTTTTCCTTTAGACTTTTTTTCATTTATTTTTTCAGCTTCTTTTCTCGCCTCTTCAAGTCCACTGTCTTCCAACACTTTTTTTACTCCTTTCAATCCTTCTTTTTGCAAATTTTCAAGTGTTTTGCCGCCTTCCTTCATTACTTTTTCAACATCAAACAAATGCTCAAACATTTTTGTAACAGATTCTGATTTCATTAAAGAAATGCTTTGAAATCCCTTGTCTATTCCCATAACAATTAGTTTGTCGCCTGGTTCTATTTCAAAAAGTTTTCTTGCCTCGACAGGAAGCACAACTTGTCCTCTTTCTCCGACAGTTGCACTGCCATAACATTTCATCCTATACTTTGTGTCCACAAAACCATCTCTTGACTGCATATCATACATTTCATACTTATTAAATATGTATATTTTTTTCTAGGTTTTCTTTTTTTAATGCTTTTTGAAGACTATTTTTGTATGAGTTACTATAATTCAATAAGCAAAGGGTATAACAATTTGCACTTGGAAGAGCAAATGGAAAAGGCATTGCTTGTAAAGAAAAATTGCAAGCTTAATGGGCTTTTGCTTGACATTGGTGCAGGAACTGGGGCAGCAACTTCTTTGTTTGAAGATAGTGCGGAATGTATTGCTTTGGATCCTGCCTTGAAAATGGTTTCTCAATTTTCAGGACTAATTGTTGTGGCAAAAGCTGAACAATTGCCTTTCAAAAATGCCTGTTTTGATTCTGTAATAAGCCTTACTGCCTTGCATCATGCTGATTTGGAACAGGCAGTGGCTGAAATTGAGCGTGTTTCAAAGCCAAATGCAAAAATTGCAATTTCTTTTTTTAAAAGGGCAAAAAATTTTGTTCTTGCCAAAAGACTTTTTGAAGGCTTTCACAAAATTGATTCAGAAAAAGACCTTATTTTTATCAGGCATTAAATTTTATTTATCCTGTTTGCTTACTATAAAAGAAGCTTTTTAAGCGTTTTGTAATCAATTTTATTATATGACTACTGAAAATGATGCCGAAAGGCAGGAAAACAAGGAAGAAAACAAAGATGATTCTTCTGAAGAAACCCCTCAAGGGGAAGTTGATGAAAAAAATTCAAATTCACTTTCAGGCGTTTTAAACGCAAAGATTGCCGCATTGGCAATTGTAGGAGTTGTTATTGGAATTCTTATAGGACAGGTTGTCTTGCCAGGTCTTGGAGTTGGCTTGGTTGCATTGGATGATGAAGGAAACACAGGTTCTGGTACAGTAGCAGTTCTTTCCGAGTCTGAATTGCAGGCGAACGTACAGGGTTACCTTGAAGAAAACTTTGCACAACAAGAAATTGTTGTGGAAATCACCAATTTTGAAGAGTTTAATGACGAGCTTTATCTTGTAGAGTTCAAGCTTTCAAAAGACGGTCAGGACCAGGTTGGCGGAGTATATGTCACAAAAAATGGCAACACGATGCTTTCAGGTCAGGTAATTGATTTGCAGGCACCTATTCCTGAAATTCAGTCACAGGAACAACCGCAAGTTGTTGAAGTCCAAAAAAGCGACAAACCGATAGTGGAAGTTTTTGTAATGAGCTATTGTCCTTATGGTTTACAGATGCAAAAGGCGCTGTTGCCAGTAATGAAACTGCTTGGTAGCAAGGCTGATATTGAAACAAAGTTTGTTTCGTATATAATGCATGACCTGCCTGAAATTCAGGAAAATACTGTGCAATACTGCATTCAAAAAGAGCAGGCTGAAAAGTATTTTGATTACTTAAACTGCTTTGTTATAGAAGGAGATTCAGAAGCTTGTCTTGCAAGCGCAGGTGTTAATATGGAAACATTTGGCAATTGTGTTGCAGTAGCGGATGCAGAGTTTGGCATTACTGCAGCATACGAGGATAAGGCAAGCTGGTTGAAAGATTCGTTAGGTGAACCACGCTATCCAATATACCCAGTTGATTTGGCACTCAATCAGCAGTATGGGGTTCAGGGTTCACCTGCATTTATAATAAATGGTACAGTGGTAAATGCAGGCAGGTCACCTGAGGCTGTAAAGCTGGCAATCTGCGATGCTTTCACTGAGGCACCTGCTGAATGCAGTGAAGTTCTTTCAAGCACTCAAGCTGCTCCAAGCTTTGGCTCTGGTGCAGGCGACGGCAGTGAAGGATATTGTTAATTTCAGGCTTTTTTTCTTTAAGCCTATTTTTCTCTTTTTTTTAACTATCTAATTATGAATAATGCCTAGTACAAATTTTACGGAGTTGATATACTAGCAAATGTAATACTTTACTCAACACAAACCTGTCCCTACTGTGCTTATTTCAGGTCTTGCAAGAAACCAAAAAGAAAAAGGTCAGACCTACTGTCCCTGTCGTGCAGTCACAGGTGACAAAGAAGAAGACAAAAAAATTATTTACCCTTGTATTTACTACCTTGACGAGATTAAACAAGACGGTTACTGCAAATGCAGGCTGTTCTTTGGGGCAAGACAAAACCACCATATTTCTGATATATATAAAGAATAAAAAGAAGAAACGTGTTAGTAATAGATTATGAACAAGTGGCTGTTGTCTGGAATTGTAGTTGCAGTAATTATTGTAACTATTATAATTATTGCTTCTATAAGCGTCTGCCCTGCTGATGTAAAAGTTTGCCCTGACGGTAGCTATGTTGCAAGAAGCGGATTAGGCTGCGCGTTTGCGCAGTGTCCAGTAGCATTCTGTGTAGATTTGGGGGGATATACTTGCATAGACCAAGATTACTATTTAGCCGGATATTATACAGGTGACGAATATGGTTACTGTTCTGCAGGAACAATGAATGCTCTTATCAGTTCGCCAATACTGGTTTGCTGCACAGAGCCATGTCAATCATGCGCAAAAGAAGGCGATTTTGTAAACCCTGAGCAATTAAAGGGACAAACAGAGTATCTTGATGAATGCTGCTCTGGATTGAAAGGAATGGGTGCCTATAAAATAAGTGATGACGGCGAATGTGAACAATTGGTAGGAACGCCTTTCCTGACATGCACGCCATGTGGAGATGGTGTTTGTGAAGACACGCTATTTGAAAACAGCTGCAATTGCCCGGAAGACTGTGGAGAAACAATTCCTGTTTGTGAAAAAGACAAAAAATTTGCTGAAAATGTTAGCTCTAACCCAATGTGTACAAAAGAAGATTTCATCTGCCTTGATGGTTGGGAAACAATAGCTTACTACGACCATAGGCTTACTGACACATTGCAGCTACCGGAGGAAATATACACAACAACTGGTGCGCCTCAAGACGTTCAAGATGCTACGGTATCAACATATAGCACTAGTAGCTGTTCCTGCGAAAAGCCAGTCTCTTACTCAATTTTGGAAGAAGGGGGTTTGGGCGAAACTAACTGCGAAAGCTTTCATAATTTCATTAATGATTACAATAGTAGCTGTAGTGGGTGCCTGCTAACGTGGATTACTGGTTGCTGTTAAAAGCTGGATTTAAATTTCCTGAGGCAAGCTGCCTTAAAATTATCTCAACTCAAACCTATTGCCTCCTGTTTACAAAAGGAATCCGAATGGTGTAAGTTTTACCGAATTAAAAAATCAAACTTTGGTTGCGAGAATTTAAAGTTCTGGTTCAGAAAGTGAATTTTTTCATGTTTTAAAATTTGTTTAACTAATGTAAACTTAACTATAATCATTCTTTATATATGCTTGGACTCTTTATCTATTCTAAGGGTTTGCATTCCTAAAAATTTGATAAAAGCGGTTTTAGAATTCGGAGTTGATTCAATTGGTAAAGAAATTTCTGGAAAATGTAAAAAAAAGGGACGGAACACTTGTTCCATTCAGTGGACAAAGAATAGAAGATGCAATTTTTGCAGCAGCAAAGGCTGTTGGAGGACAGGATAGAAAGGCATCACAAGAACTTACTGAAAAGGTGTCTCACAGGCTTAAAATGCAGTTTGGAACCGAACCAGTTGACGTTGAAGCTGTGTCAGATGCTGTTGAAAAAGAACTAATTGAATCAGGACATGCAAAAACAGCAAAGGCATATATCCTTTATAGGCAAAATAGAAGCAATTTGAGGGATAGCAAGGCTTTTTTGAACAAAATAAACAAGATTATTGACGATTATGTGCAGATAAGTGACTGGAGGGTTGCAGAAAACAGTAATGCTTCCTATTCTTTGTCTGGATTGCAGGCTCATGTAAGTGCTGCAGTGATTGCAGAATATGCTTTAAGAAATATTTATCCAGTTGAAATTTCAAGAGCTCATAGAAATGCAGATTTTCACATTCACGATTTAGGAAATGGTGTTTTTTCAGGTTATTGCGCCGGTTGGTCGCTTCGTCAGTTGCTTGAAATGGGTTTTGGTGGAGTGCCAGGCAGAATTAGTGCAAAGCCTGCAAAACATTTCAATGCTGCACTGGGTCAAGTAGTAAATTTTATGGGCACTTTGCAGAATGAGTGGGCTGGAGCACAGGCTTTCAGTTCCTTTGACACCTACCTTGCTCCTCTTGTAAGAAATGACAATATGGATTATTCAAGAGTAAAGCAGTGTATGCAGGAATTTATTTTTGCAATCAATGCAACAAGCAGGTGGGGAAACCAGGTTCCTTTTACAAATATTACAATGGACTGGACTGTTCCAGATGATATGAAGGATATTCCGGTAATTCTTGGAGGAAAAGAATCTGATACAATTGTTTATTCTGATTTTCAGGAAGAAATGGATTTGATTAACAAGGCATTTATTGAAGTAATGGCTGAAGGCGATTCTTTGAATAGAGTTTTTACCTTTCCAATTCCAACCTATAATATAACAAGTGAATTTGATTGGGATTCTGAAAATGCTCAATCTCTTTTTGAAATGACTGCCAAATATGGTATTCCTTATTTTCAAAATTTTGTAAACAGTAGCTTAAAGCCAAGCGATGTTAGGTCAATGTGTTGCAGGCTTCAGTTGAATTTGAAGGAATTAAAGTTAAAGACAGGTGGTTTGTTTGGTTCTGGTGAAAAAACAGGAAGTATTGGTGTTGTTACAATAAATATGCCAAAGCTTGGTTTTTTGAGCAGGGACGAATCTGATTTGTTTGAAAGACTTGATAATTTGCTTTATCTTGCAAAAGAAAGCCTTGAAATGAAACGAAAAGAAGTTAATAAAAACATGAAAAATGGATTATTGCCATGGAGCAAGCGCTATCTTGGAGCGCTTAATCACCATTTTTCAACAATTGGTCTTGTTGGAATGAACGAATTCCTTTTGAATTTTATGGAAACAGGTATTGCAACAAGTGAAGGAAAAAAGTTTGCATTGAAAACGCTTGACTTTTTCCGAGATAGGCTGACAGATTTTCAAAAAGAAACAGGACATATTTTTAATCTTGAAGCAACTCCTGCAGAGGGAACAAGTTACAGGCTTGCAAAGATTGACAGAAAGAATTATCCAGATATTAAAACAGCAGGAACAAAAGTTCCATATTATACCAATTCAACTCAGTTGCCTGTTGGATACAGTGATGACATTTTTGATGTGTTAAAGCATCAGGATGATTTGCAATGCAAGTATACTGGCGGAACAGTATTACATGGCTTTTTAGGAGAGGCAATGGAATCAGGAGAAGCGTGTTCAAGGCTTGTAAAAAAGATTGCACAAGGATTTAAACTGCCTTATTATACAATTACTCCTACGTTCAGCATTTGCCCGGTTCATGGCTATATTAAAGGCGGTCATGCAAAATGTCCTGTTGAAGTAAGTGAAAAGGAGGTTGAAAAAAATGCCAAAATGCAATGCACAGTGTGAAGTTTACAGTAGAATTGTTGGTTATCTTAGACCAATTCAAAATTGGAATGCAGGGAAGAAAGAAGAATTTGCTGAAAGAAAAACCTATAATACAAAAAAGGCCCTGGAAAAATGTGATTAATAAAATTATGGGGGCATTATTTTGATTATCTTTAAAGGAATTCAAAAAACAACGCTGATAGATTTTCCCGGCAAGGTTGCCTGCACTCTTTTCATGTCAGGGTGCAATTTTAGATGTCCTTTTTGTTACAATAAACATCTTGTTTTTGACGAGGATACAGGTGTTAAAATAACTGAAGCAGAAGTCTTTGACTTTTTTAAAGAACGCAAAGGCTTTTTGGACGGAGTATGTATTACTGGAGGAGAGCCAACATTAAACAAAGACCTGCCTGCATTTCTTAAAAAAACAAAAGCAACCGGGCTTTTGACAAAACTTGATACAAACGGTTCAAGTCCTGAAATGCTAAAAATTCTTTTTGAAAAAAATCTTTTGGATTTTGTTTCGATGGATATAAAGTCTTCAAAAAAAGGATATGAAAAAGCAGCAGGAATAAAAGCCGATTTAAAAAAAATTGAGGAAAGCATTGCCCTAATAAAAAATTCAGGAATTGATTACGAATTCAGAACCACGCTTGTTCCAAAAATTCACAGCGAACAGGATGTTTTGGAAATAGGAAAATGGCTTAAAGGAAGCAAGAGTTTTTTCTTACAGCAATTTAATTCAGAAATTGATTTACTTGATTCCAAATTGCAGGGAACCAGCTCTTTTTCTGCTAAAAAAATGCAAAATTTTGCAAAAATCCTCACGCCTTTCTTTGACAAAGTAGGTGTAAGGGGGATTTAAAAGGTTTTTTGCTTTCTTTTCATAATATGCTTGCAAAGATTTCAAAGGACATGACATTAGGTGATATAGTTGCAAAATTTCCCGAAGCAGTTCCTATAATGCTAAAATTTGATTTGCATTGTGTTGGCTGTCATGTTGCTGCATTTGAAACCCTTGAACAGGGTGCTAAAGGTCATGGAATGGATAAAGAAACACTTGAAAAAATGCTGGCTGAAATGAACAAAGCAATTGAAAAAAAAGATTAAAACGAGGTGGTTAATTTGGCTGAAATACCATATGTTAACAAAGTAAAATGCACAGGATGCGGAACATGCAAGGATGTTTGCCCTGTAAATGTTTTTGATATAAAAGATGGAAAATCAGTTGTAATAAACCCAGCTGCCTGTATTCAGTGCAGAGCCTGTGAGGCAAGCTGTCCTGAAAAGGCAATTGTTGTAAAAGAGTAGTATCTCTTTTTTTTGAATGATTTAGGATGACAAAAATATCTTTTACAGGCTTAGGTGGCTGTAATGAAGTAGGGCGAAGCAGCTTCCTGCTTGATTTTGGTGAAAAAATTGTTCTTGACAGAGGAATAAAGCTGGATGCTGAAGGTTCAGAATATCCTCTGCCAGTGGAAACAAATCTTGATGCTGTTGTAATAAGCCATGCACATCTTGATCACAGCGGAGCATTACCTGACCTTTTTGTTAATTCAAGCATTCTTTCTTATATGACTGCACCAACATTTGAACTAAGTAAAATATTGTGGTTTGATTCAATTAAAATTGCAGGACTTGAAGGCGAAGACATTTCTTTTTCAAAAAATGAAATAGAAGAAACTGGAAAATATAATTTTCCTGTTGATTACAGGCGAGTTTTGCACATTACTAAAAATTGTTCAATGCAATTTTTTGATGCAGGTCATATTTTAGGTTCTGCAATGCCAAAACTTACAATTGGAGAAAAAAATTTTCTTTACACAGGCGATTTTAAAGTTGAAGAAACAAGACTTTTCAAAGGAGCAGATCTTGACGTTGGACCAGTTGACTATCTTGCAATTGAATCAACTTATGGTGACCGAAACCAGTCTCCAAGAAAAGAATCTGAAAAACTTTTTATTGAAGAAGTTCAGGACACGCTTGATAATGGCGGAACAGCTCTTGTTCCGGCTTTTGCTGTTGGAAGAAGTCAGGAAATAATTGACCTATTACACGGGTACAAAATAAATGCGCCGATTTATCTTGACGGAATGGGTCAAAAGGTTGCAAGAGTAACCACTGCATTTCCAAAATTTCTTAAAAATCCAAGATTTTTGAAAAAGGCCCTGGAAAAAACCAACTGGATAAGGAACAATGGTGACAGAAAAAAGGCTTTAAAGCAGCCAAGCGTTATTGTTACAACTGCAGGAATGCTTCAGGGTGGTCCTGCATTGAATTATTTGAAAAACATTTACAATGACGAAAGAAGCAATGTTTTTCTCACAGGATATCAGGTTGAAGGGACAGCAGGAAGAATTCTTATGGAAACAGGAAAGATTGACATAGATGGAAGAAACTATAAAATTAAAGGAAAGGTAGAAAAGTTTAATTTTTCAGCACATGCTTCACAGCAGGAAATGATGAAAGCAATTTCGCGCTGGGGTCCTGAAAAAGTTCTTTTGGTTCACGGAGACTCTGAAGTAATACAGATATTTAAGAAAAAGATTGAAGAAGATACAGGAATTGAAACACTGGTTCCTGAGCTTGGAAAAAAACTTGTTTTGGAATAAAAATTATTTTATGAAAATTGAAAAAATTGTTTTGGATTGATAAAAAATGAGTTTTGTAAAAGTATTACTTAACAGTTTTGTTCTGTTAAAAAAATATCCAAAGCTTATTGTTCCAAAAATTTTGATAGCGTTTTTCTTTCTTCCGATAATTCTACTTCTTCCAATGTATATTATTAATTTTAATGTTTTTTCTCCAGAACTTTTATCACAAACAGACAGTCTTGAACTTATTGGTCTTTTAATCCAGCTGATTTTCCTGTTGCTTTTCACATTTTTAGTTTATTTTATTGACTCATTTGTTGTAAATCCAATGTATCCATTTCTTGTAAAACAATGCTATAAGTGTGAGCAAATAAATTTCAGAAAGGCCTTTGTTTCGGTTGTTGAAAGATTTGGAACAATTTTTGCTGCCTTGATAGTGTTTTCTGTTCTTTTGTTTGCTTCAATGCTTCCCTTTATGTTCATTCTTGTTACTGCATTGCTGTTACAAAACGATTTTCTGATATATGTTTCAATAATTGTTGCTGCAATTTCTATTTTTATAATGCTTATCCTTTTCTATTTAATTTATCCAATAAGCAGTCTTGAAAAATTCGATTTTTCAAAAACAATAATGCATACTGTAAAGTCTTCGCTTAAACACAAGAAAAATGTTACAGAAGCAGTGGTTATTTCACTTTTACTTTCGGCGATGAGTTACTTGCTAGCGTTTGAAATGGTGCTAAATAGTGGACCCGGCCAGATAGTTTTTACACTTGTTCTTTTTTCTTTGTTAATTTGTGCAAGAATTTTTACTTCAGTATTTTCAACCTACCAATATGTTTTGAATGCAGTTTTTTATCTGCATCTTGAAAAAAAAGTCTTTTTTAAGAGGTAATTAAATGCAAGACGAAAATTTTTGTCCATTGTGCGGAACTAAAAAAGGTCGCTTTATCAAAGGACTTTGCAAAGAATGCTTTTTAAAAAAGTACAATCTTGTTGAAATTCCTAAAACAATTTCTTTTGAACAATGCAGTACCTGCGGAAAGACAAAACTGTTTGGAAAAATGCTTGTGCCAGATTCTAAAAATCTTGCATTGTTTGTTGAAAAAAAAGTCAAGATTAAAAATTTGGCTGATGGAGAAATTCATGCAACCGTTTCACTGGATGAAGACGGTGGCTTTTCAGCAAAAGTACTGGCAAAAGGAATAATTGACAATGTTCCTCTTTCTTTTGAAAAAGAAGTTTTGCTTGAACCCGAAATTGTTCAATGTGATGCCTGCATGCGGTTGTCAAGTCAGTATCATGAAGCAATAATTCAACTAAGAGCAAAAGAAGGTGAAAGAAAAGAGCTTAAAAAAATGCTTCCGATTCTTATTGGATTTGTTGAAGTCATGCATTCAAAAAACAGCCTTTCTTCAGTAACCGAGGTCTCTGAAATAAAAGAAGGATTTGACTTAAAGGTTGGAAGCAAAAAAGCAGCACAAATTGCAGTAAGACAAATGAAAAACAAATTCAATGCCGAAACAAAGAGCTCAAGTGTACTAAACGGTGTTGACAAATCAGGCAAAGAAAAATACAGGTTTACCTTTTTGGTAAGAGTTTAAGAATTGAAGCCTTTAGCTTTCAAACTTTTTCAATTCTGTTTTAATTTCTTCCACACTTTTTTGTGTTACAATTAGAGGTATCTTTTCCGATTCGGCAATCTTTTTTGCAATTGGGTCAACATTCTTTGCATCCATTTTTCCATGCAATACAACAATTGACGGTTTCATATCAGTACTAAACCTTCCAATTTTAACAGCAATCATTGGACTTCTTCCATTTCCTACAAATCTAAAAATTAAAGCCCTTTCAGGTGTCTTTCCATAAATTCGCATATACTCGTGAACAGGAACGTCCAAAATCATTTTCATGCTGTCAATCAAACTATAACCATAAATTTGTGTTTCTTTTAATCTGGAAGGGTTTGCAACACATGTTCCGCTTATTTTTTTTACAAAGTCAGGTCCTTTAACTGCTGAAAAGAATTCGTGTGTTTCAAATGCTTCGGCTTCTGGTTTGAAATCTTTTTCAAGCTGTTTAACAACCTTGCCGCCTCTTTCTGAATCAATTTCTACAAGGGTTTCAACAAACCTTGCAACAACTCCTATTCCAGGGCTTTTTCTTCTACCGCCCTCATAATCTGAAATTGTACTGCTTGTAATATGAAGCTTGCCAGCCAATTCTGTTTGTGAAACTCCAAAAATTTCACGCCATTTTTTCATACTTCCGCCTGGATCTTTGCTAAGACAAATTTCTCCGGCAATAGTATTGCTAAGCTTTTCAACCATATAACTTCAAAAGAATTAGGCAAAACAGCCTTAAAAGGCTTTCGTCAATCGCCGTCTCGCCCGGCGGGTGCGATAATATGCTATTTCGCTTCGCTCAATAGCATGAATTGCAGGAGTTTCAATGGGCTTTATTAAAGGCAGTGGCGGTTTTTTGGCGAGCGAAGCGAGTACGAGGAATTGCCAGTGGGCAATCGCTCTCTGACCAGCCGGCAGTGGCGGCTAGCGGACCGGGTGAGATTCGAACTCACGATCACTTCCTTAGGAGGGAAGTACCTTATCCAGACTAGGCTACCGGTCCATAGTCCAATAATAATCTGTTATTGGGTTAAATTAAAATGATTAAGGTTTTGAAGCTATTTTAGAGTAATGGAACCAAAATTGACAGTATAAACCCTGCTGCTATTGGAATGGTAAAATTGTCGTCAAATGGCAACAATTCTGCAAGCATTCCAATAACTGCTGTTGCAAGTGCAATAGGTAACTGAAACAGGAATAAGAGGAAGAAAAGGCTTGCTGCCATGCCTCCAATAGTTCCCTCTAATGTTTTTTTACCGGCAATTCTGTGCTTTCCAAACTTTAATCCAAAAACAGTGCTTGCAGCGTCTCCAAAAACTGCTACTCCCAATGCTCCTAAAACAATTGTTTTTTCCTGAAACAAAATTATAGTGATTAAGGCTGCAAGAAAGAAAAGCAAAGCTCCTTTTCCAGGCAAGTGCTTTTCATAATCCCGTTCAACCCTTTTAACAACATACAAAAGAAGCGGAATTCTTACTCCTCTCTTTAAAAGAAACGAAACTAACAATCCTACTCCAAAACATGCTGCAAGAACAAAAAAACCTTGTGCAACACCAATTACTGCAATTAATGCAATAAAGAAAGAGCCGAATAAGAAATGAATAAATTGCCTTCTTGCTTCTGTTCTCATAGCTTTCACTTAAAGTTTTTCACACAATGCAAGCACGTGGTCTTTTTCAAACGGCTTTAGGTTTACAACCTGTTTTATTTTGAACTGGTCTGTTAGTGCTCCAAGTTCTTTTCCAAAAACGCTTCCCACATCGCTTTTTTGTGAAATGCTTTTTGCTTTTACTACAAGCATTCCTGCACTGCCTTTTTTGAGAAAGTATTCTGTGTTTTTTAAAAAAATTCTTGCCTGGTCAGGTTGTGATACATCCTGAAATAAGAGATCTATTTTTCTTTCTTCAAGAAATGCCTTGTATGTCCATGGCTTTCTTGCATCTTCTATTATTGGCATTACGTTTTTTCTTTGTTCGCACATTCCAATAAATTTTCGCATTACTCTTTCGCTTATATCTACTCCAAAAGCAATTCCTGTTTTGCCAATGATGTCGCTTACATGACTTAAGGTTGTTCCTTCTGCTGCTCCAAGGTATAAAACAGTTGATCCTTGTTTTATTGGCATTTCGTTCAAGCCATTTTTTATTGCTGCTGCAAGCTTGCTTCTGAAAAAATCCCACTGTCTGTATTCAACATTGTCAATTTTCAAAAGTTTTTCTCCGTAAACCTTTACGCTTGGTACAAGGTTTTTTGTGAAAATTTTGCCTTCGTGTTCAAAAATTTCCGGAAAAATTTCTTCCAAAGTAAACACCTATTTTAATTCCATTGGCACAAGTGCCTATTTTAATTCTATTAATTCAAATACTTATTTTAATTTTGCAACCCTTTTTTCAAGATTTGCAATCATTTCTTTTGATACGTCTTTTTTATTTCCAAAATAATCTGCTCTTACTGCAAGTACAAGTTTTGATGCAATGCTTCTTGCTGCTTTTCCCTTGTTTTTACCAGGGACTTGTTTTACAAATGAGTGTCCGTAAATAAAACCATATTTTGGTCCCTTAATTTTTTTGTTCTTTAAATGTCTAAACAATGCTTTTTCTGCTCCAAGTAATTGCATTGTTGAAGCAGGCATCATTGCAAGTTGTTTTAGTCCGCCTGCGTTTGCCATAAGTCTTGCGCCAAGAATGCCGCCTGCAACTTTTGAAAAGTTTGGTGCAAGTTTTTCCATTTCTTTTTCAATGAATTCCTGCAATTTTTTTCTTTCAGCTTTTAATGCAAGTGCGTTTGATGCAAGTAATTGTAATTCTTCTAATGCATTTTTTTTAACAGGGCTTCCCATTGAACTTTTTGCCTTTTCTTCAATTCTTTTTTCTTTGCCTGTTTCGCCCAAAAGCTTTGAAAGTTTTTTTTCAGAAATGTTTTCTTTTTCGCCAAATTCTTTTACAATTTTTAAATATGCTTCGTTATCTCTTACAATTGATTGTAATTCAGGGAAGTGCCCGCCATACCATTCAATAGCATTTTCTGCCAAAAGGTTGAATGCATTGTCAAGGTCTCCCAAAACTGATATTGCTCTTATTATGTCAACATCTGTCTCAGAATAACGTTCCTGAACCTGCTTTTTTGCCCTTCTAATAAGGGCTTTTCTCATTTGGGCAATGTCCTGTTCCATGTTACAATTAAATGTTAATCATTTTAAAAAAGTAAGCCCCCTCTTTATTTGAGTTGTTTTTCAAAGAACAATACTGTTTTTTTATAACCTCTTTTTTTTGCAAGATTTTCATAAAATTCAACAAATTTCTTCAACTCATATCTTTCTTTTTTTTCATATGGCTGCAATATTTCATAATTGCGGAGGATTTCAGGCGCTCTGATTTTTACTCTTTCAAATCCATTTCTCTTCGCATGCCCTTCAAGCATTCCAACCAGTTTATTTGCCCAGTTTTCCCCTGCAATTTTATTGAAAGCTACAAGGTCTTTTTCAACATTGTGCCATTCAGCAAAGCCTTCAACAATCACGGCATTTTTTTCAAACCCAATTTTCAGCTCTGCAAGGTTGTGTATGCTTCTCCAGTGCCTGCCGTTTACATTGAGTGGCTCTTTTTGAAGAACCACTCGGTTTGGTATATAGTTCTCCATTTTGACAATAAAACTTTTTGTTTTCCTCCACTTAATTCTTTTTTCCTGAAAACTTTTAGCAAAACCTTTTCCATACAATCCAATGTTTTTTTCCAACGCAGTGGGATAACAGCCATGCTCTGGTATGGCCTTTCTTGCCCTCTTGCAGGCAACTGCTCGGTGAACATTTACGACCCGTTGTTTAATTTTTTTGAACAAGCTTCTTTTCATCAAAAAAATAATATTCTTCCTACTAGTTAAATTTTGCCTTTTTTTTGCAAAATAGCAAATTTATAAAAACAATCGGGCATTCAATTGATACATTATGCCAAAAGAAGACATTGCAAATCTTGCATTACGCAGAA
>DAOWAC010000048.1 GCA_030634785.1 Chloroflexota bacterium
AGTTCAACTTCTTCATATTTTCCAATTATTGCAATTGTTTTTCCGAAAACCGAAATTTTTAAATCGGTTGCATTTTCAATGGCTTCTCTTGCTCTGCCCTCTGTTCCAATAATTCTTGCCTTTTTGGTATGAATTGTTTTTTCGCTTCCGCCGACAATATCGCTTATTTTTATTATTTCAAGCAATGTATTTTCGTCAAATAATAAAAAAGCTGCTTCTGGAGAAAATCCTCTGCCAATTGCTTTTACAACACTTACTGAGTCGTAAAAATTTGCAGCATTTTCTTTTCCCTGAATTCCTATGGTTCCTGTTTCGCTGTCCACTTCTAACACAATTCCTGCTAATTCTTCAAGTTTTCTTTTGGTTTTGCCTTTTGTGCCAATTAAGACGCCTATGCGTTCTTTAGGAATTTTTACTGTTTCAAATAATTCGCTAGGCAAAAAAGCTCCCCTATATATACTATATATAATATATATAAGCAAAGTTTTTAAAAGATTAGCAAGAAAAAAAGGCAATTTTTGCTCTAAAAACCCTGTTAGTAAGTTTTAAATAGAAAAAAAGCCTATTTTTATTAAAAATTCATGGGAGGTGAAAGCAAAATGGTAACACAATCAATTACAAAAATTGATCCTGTACAATATGGAAAAGTATTGGCTATACTTATGGCAATCATCTACCTAATTATTGGTTTGATGCTGACTTTGTTTATGGGTTTGTTTGGTGGAATACTGTCAGCTATTCCAGGCGCAGACGCTGGTGCATTTGCAGGAATTGGATTAATTGGTGGCTTGATAATGACTATAACAATGGTTATTGGCGGAGCTATTGGCGGATTCGTAATGGGTGTAATAGGTGCATTCATTTACAACTTTGTAGCAAGCAAGGTTGGTGGAATAAAGATTGACCTAGAGTGAAGGCATTTTGCCTTCCTTTTTCTTTTTTTTTTCTTTTTTTCTATTTTTTTCCTAAAAAAACCTTTAAATATAAGAAAAACCTACTTCTATCAAAAAATTCAGGGAGGTGAAAACCAAAAATGAATATTGGAACAGCAATCGAAAAACCTTTTGGAAACATTAAGACAATGATAATTGGAATAATTCTGATGATAATTCCGGTAGTCAATATCTTAGTAATTCCTGGTTACCTAATAAGGGTTGCAAGCAGGACAATGAACAATGACAACACTTTGCCAAGCTTTGGAAACTTTGGAGAACTAATTGTTGACAGCATCAAGTACTTTGTAATTTCAATAGTGATGTTGATTCCGGCAATAATTGTTTTATTCATAGCACTAGGCTCAGTTATTATAAGTACAATAAGTGCGGACGCAATTAGTGCGCTAAACACAGCTGTACTATCTGGTAGTACTGTGGCTGTGCAAGAACAGCTTACGACTTTGTTCTTGGCTGGCATGTCTGCAGGAGCAGCGTTTATTGTGCTTGGAGTGATTCTTGCGGTGATTGGAATGATTCTAATAATTTCAGGAGTCCTGAACTATGCTAAGACAAGGCAGTTTGGAAAAGCTTTTGCAATAAAGGAAAACTTGCGAAACTTTTTCACAGGAAAATTCCTAATAGCAATCATTGTAGCAATCGTACTTTCAATAGTACTCGCTTTCATTGTAGGACTAGTAGTAGGCTTAATGTCAATGCTTGCAGCTGTAGGACTATGGTTAGGTCTCATCATTATGCTTATCTTTATTTTTGTGATAGACGTAATGATTTGGAGTATTTTGGCAGGAGGCTACCCTCACGGAGCAGTTGCAACAGTAGCACCGGCGAAACAAGTACAATAAGGTTTCGCCTCCCTTTTTCTTTTTTTTTTTTTCAAAAAATGCAGCGAAAGCCATTTATTAGTTGGAAAGAGTTTTTCTAATCATTTTCCCAATCTCTTCGTTTTCCAAAAAGATTGCATCATGGCCTTTTTCAGATTCAACAATATACAATTCCGATTTTGCACCTGCCTTTTGAAGCAGAGAATTCATTTCTTCTGAATCCTTTGCAGGGAAAAGTACATCTGAAGAAATTGCAATACTTGTAAAAACTGTTTTTGTTCCAGCAAAAGCATTTTGTACAGAGCCAAATTCTTTTTCAATGTCAAAAGAATCAATTGCCTTGCTTAAGTAAATGTAAGTATTTGGATCAAATCTTTTGCAGAACTTTTCTCCCTGATGGTTCAAATAGCTTTCAACCTGGTACTGCATTGAAAGACTTACAAAGTGCTTGAATTTTCCAACCTCTTCTCTTCCAAACTTTTGTTCAAGAATTCCAGGATTCAAATAACTTATGTGTCCAATTTGTCTTGCAATTGAAAGTCCTTTTTCAGGAAATTCTTTTCCATAATAGTTTCCATTCTTCCAAGCAGGATCAAGCATTATTGCCTGTCTTGCAATATGGTTCAATGCAATTGACTGGGCGCTTATTTTGTGCGATGCGCCAAGGATAATTGCATTTTTTGCCGCATTCTTGTGCAATGCAACAAATTCAAGTGCAAGTAATCCACCAAGTGAGCCACCAATTACTGAATGTAATTTTTCAATTTTCTGTTGTTGCAATAATTCCCAAACGCACTTGATTACATCCTTTAAGAAAAACGGTGGAAATTTCATTCCATAAGGCTTTCCTGTGTCAGGATTTCTGCTTCCTGGTCCGGTACTTCCATAACATCCTCCAAAATGGTCTGTGCAAATTACAAAAAATTTTTTAGTGTCAATTGCCTTTCCTTCTCCTACGATATCCTTCCACCATCCAGGAAACTCTTTCCCTTTAATTTTTTCTCCTGCAACCTGTGGAGTTGCTGTAAGTGTTGGAAAAATAAGAATTACATTATTTTTTTCACTGTTAAGCTTTCCAAATGTTTTAAATGCTATTTTTATTGGACCAAAGCGTTTTCCTGATTCAAGTTCAAACCTTAAATCTTTTGAAAATTCAGCATACTGCAGATTAGGTATTTCGCTGCAGGCAGCAATATTGTCTCCAAGGTTTTCAACAGCATACAAAAAGAATCACCTAAACAATGTATAATTCTTAATATTCTTAAACAAATAACACTCTGAAAGGATTATTCCAAAAGGAATACTTGCTTTTGACAAATGTATTTTTATTCAGAATCAGTTATATTTTTTTTAGGGTGGTTGTTTTGGATGACTGTATTTTTTGCAAAATAGTACAGGGTAAAATTCCTTGTACAAAATTGTATGAGGGTGAGCAGGTTCTTTCCTTTCTTGACATAATGCCTGCTTCAAAAGGTCATGCTTTGGTAATTCCAAAGAATCATTATGCAACGCTTTTGGATATGCCGCATGAAGAACTTAAATTAGTAGCTGAAGTAATTCAAAAGGTTGCTGCTGCAACAATGGTTGCCTTACCAGGAGTGGATGGATTCAATGTGCTGCAGTCAAACAACGAGGTTGCAGGACAGGTAATTCCACACGTGCATTTTCACATAATTCCAAGGTGCAAAGAAGATAAGTTGAACTTTTCATGGCAGCAAGGCAAGGCAGAAGCCGAAGAGCTAAAAAAGTATGCCGCCATTGTAAAGGAAAGGATGTTTTGAACATGCCTGCTGCAAGAAAAGTACGTGTTGTCAAGGAAAACATGGCTTGGTGGAAAGCAAATTCGAAAAATGTGAACGACCCTGTTCTGCAAACAGATTTTGCAGAACTCAACAATGTCTTGAACAGGATAAAATCCAGGATTAGGCGGAGTGCTTCCTCTGGCCTGACGCAAAACCAAAACGAACTGCTTCAGAAATTGTATCGTTACAGGAACAGGATTCTTTTGGATATTAGCGCAAAACGAAGCAAACTGGAAAATGACCGGCCTAAAGTTTTTTGAACAAAATTTCGCCTTTTTTCACTTTGGTTTCTGCTTTTAACAACCCAAATTTGCAATCTTTCAGTAAGCCTGCTTTTACTCCAAGCTGTTTGTTTATTTTCTTACTTGTTTCAGGAATAAAAGGCGAGATGAGAATTGAAATTATTTTAAGCGAGTCGGCAAGAGAGTAAAGTGTGTTGTTTCTTTCCTTTTCTTCCTGCTTCCATGGCTGTTTTTCGTTGATGAATTGATTGCATGCTCCTGCAAAAGAAAATATTTCTGCAATAGCGTGGTGAAGTTCAAAATCAGTCATGTGCTTTTCAATTTTGTCAAGCTTTAGTTTTTTCTGCAACTTTTTGTCAGTACTTCCTTTTGGAACCTTACCATTATTGTATTTTTCAACCATTACAATTGTTCTGTTAACCAAATTTCCCAATTCGTTTGCAAGCTCGTTGTTTAATCTTTCCTTCAATGCTTCCTCTGAAAAGTTTCCATCCTGTCCAAAAGGAATTTCGCGAAGAAGGAAATAACGAAGAGCGTCTGTTGAATATTCTTCTGCCAGTTTTATTGGGTCAACTGTTATGCCTCTTGCCTTGCTTAGTTTTTCTCCTTTTAGGTTGATGAAGCCGTGGACAATAACATTTGGCAATTTAATTCCTAAAGAAAGAAGCATGGTTTTCCAAATAACTTCGTGATGCCAAACAATGTCGGACCCTATAACATGTGTTGCTGACCAGTATTTTTTGAATTTTTCGTTTGGATAATCAACGGTTGATAAATAATTTATTAGTGCATCAACCCAAACTGCTATAGTCAAATCTTTATCAAATGGTAGTGGAATTCCCCACTTTACTTTTTCTCTTGTTATAGTTAAATCTTTCAGAGGTTCTTTTAGTCTGTTTAAAATTTCGTTTCGTTTCTTTTCGGGCCAGAGAGAATTTGGATTATTCTGAAGATCTTCAACAAGTTTTTTCTGATATTTGCTCATTTTAAAGAAATAACTTTTTTCTTTAACATTTTCCACTTCTTTTTTGTGCACTGGGCACTTTCCTTCAACCAAGTCCTTTTCTGTGTAAAATGTTTCACAGTCAACGCAATACTTTCCCTCATATTCTCCTTCGTAAATGTCGCCCTTTTCATAAATTGCTTTCAATATTTCAATAACCACTTTTTCGTGCCTGTTTTCAGTGGTCATAATAAAGTCATCATAGGATATGTTGAGAACCTTGCACAGTTCTTTGAACATGTCAGAAATCTCTTCCACGAAAACAGCTGGTTCTTTTCCTTCCTTTTCTGCAGCTCGCTGAATTTTCAGACCATGACAATCAGTGCCTGTGCTAAAGTATACATCGTAACCTTCCAGACGTTTCCATCTTGCAATAGTATCAGTTACTATTTTCTCGTATGCATGACCGAGATGAAAAATTCCAGATGGATAATCTATGGCCGTACTTATGAAAAACGTTTTTTGCATTTAAATCACATCAGCAATTTACATCATATGTGTTAAATATTATTTATAAACCAAATGCTTCTCAAGTAGTGTTCATACTGCTGTTTCCAAATTTTCTGTTTCTTTCATCAATGTTTGCTTCTGAATTAATCCTGACTGCAAACCTCTTTGCGTGTTTTGTATATGGTTTTAATTTTACAATAAAGGCAGGCAATTTCTTCATTTTTGAAATTTTTAACTTACAAGCCTAGTTTGCATGCCTGCAAAAAAACAGTTAAGAATTTAAACTTGAAAAGCAAGTTTATTATTGAAGGCTTGTCTTATGTTTTTTTTTTTTTAGAAAAAAAAGAGTTAAAAAGAAAAAAGTTCCTGCAAATAAGCAACCGGTTCAAAAAAAGCCTGTTAGAACAAAGCCAAACCAGTTAAAGTCTTTAATTAAAACCATTGATGGATCCAAACCTGCTTATTTTGATCCTAAGGTATTTAACGATGTTCGTGTGAGAGGAGTAGTCTACAGGTCTCTGCTGAAACGGCTAAAGCTCTCTTCCAACCTGAATAAAAAAGTCGATCTTCTCATGGCCAACGCAATACGGCTTGATTGGATTTCCTATAGGCTTTTTTTGCAAGATAATACAATTGCCGCTCTTATGGCAAAGCGTGTTATTCAGTCTACTCTTAAAAACATTCCTGATTACCTTGAAAGAAATTCAAAAAATCTTTCGTCTAAAGAAAAATCTCAAATAAAAGTTAGTTACGTTGACTTACTGGCCCTTTTTAAAAAAATTGGAAAACCGGCTTCAACCGAAAGCATTGACCCATCAAGCTTTATTGAACTTGCAGTAAAAGTCAATGATGATGCGCTCAGGTATCACCTTGGAGAAAAAAAGCTCAAAATCCTGCAAAAGGGTCTGAAAAAGACTGTTTTGGTCAGCCAAAAAATGTTTGCTGATGACACAGTCAAATAAATGCTTTTTTTGTTTGAGCAATGGGTAATTTCAAACCCTTTTATTTCTTTCTAATGGTGGTGGGTTCATAATTCAAAGCCAGCTTGCTTTGTTTGGTTTGTTTTGTCAAGAAGTCAGGTATAATTATTTTAGTGTAGTATTAATATTGAAAAGATTTTTTTTTTTCAAACCAACACGAATTTTTTATTCCTGACACATCAGTGGAAGTCCTTTTTGAGGGAATTTCAGCGGAAATCTGGTCTCTTTAAGAGGCTTTAAAAGGAAAAAATGGGAGAATTTTTATAAAGTGGTAAGAAATGCCTTTGGAAGAAAAGATAAGGGAGGGCAGCGAAAGCCCTTATGTGTCCAAATTCTTGGAATTTTTTGATGCAAATTATAAAAGAGAGCTTGAAAAGCTTGTTGAAAACTATCCTGACAAAAGAAGTCTTGATGTCGACTTTACTCTATTAGAACAGTTTGATATTGAGCTTGCTGATGCAGTTCTTGACAGTCCTGACCTGCTTTTTGAAGCAGCAAAAGAGGCAGTAGAACAAATAGAGGTTCCTGTTCTTGAAATTGAAAAATTTTCGCCACACGTGCGTTTTTTTAATTTGCCAAAAGAACACGAACCGCTTGTAAGGGATATTAGTGCCAAGCAGTTGGGAAAGCTTATTGCAGTTGAAGGCGTAGTAAGACAGATTACAACCGTTATGCCAAAGCTCCAGCTTGCAGTGTGGAAATGCAAACACTGTGGCAACACCTATAGAAAAGAACAGGACAATCAGCAGCTTCAAATGCCTTCTTTTTGTGAGTGCAGGCATCGTGATTTTGAGCTTGTGCCAGAACAATCTGAATTCATTGACAGTCAAAGGATTGAAATTCAGGAGCCTTTGGAAAAGCTTAAGGGAAACGAACAGGCTTCAACTCTTAATATTTATATTACTGATGATTTGGTTAACAGAATTAGTGCAGGTGACAAAACAAGATTTGTTGGTGTTCTAAGACTTGCTTTGCCTGACAAAAAGAAAACAATCTATGGCCGTTATCTTGAGGCATTGCATTTGGAGGAAACCCAAAGGGAATTTGAGGCTGTTGAAGTAACTCCTGAGGAAGAAAAAGAAATAATGGCTTTGGCTGAAGACCCAAAAATTTATGAA
>DAOWAC010000075.1 GCA_030634785.1 Chloroflexota bacterium
AGTGTTGGAATTCCAACCCTAAATGAAGAAGAAAATGTTTGCAACGTGATTACAAACATTAAAGAAGCATTGTACAACAAAAAACATTTAATTGACGAAATTGCAATAATTGATTCAAGTAGCACTGACAACACTGTTGCTGTTGCGGAAAAAGCAGGGGCAAAAGTAATTGAAAGCGAAAGACACTTGCGTGAATTCGGAGCATTTTACGGCAAGGGCGAAAATTTGTGGAAAAGTCTTCATGTTCTAAGAGGAGACATAATCTGCTGGATTGATGCAGACATCACAAACATTCACCCCAAATTTGTTTACGGCCTTGTTGGTCCGTTACTTAAACAAAAAAAGTTGGGGTATGCGCGTGGCTTTTACAGGAGAGCAATTACTTTCAAAGGCAAAATCATTTCATATGGTGGAGGTCGTACAACAGAAATTGGTGTAAGGCCTTTTATGAATCTTTACTATCCTGAACTAACAGGTTTTATTCAACCATTGTGTGGTCAGGCTGCAGGAAGGCGTAAAGTGCTTGAAAAAATTCCTTTCTTTGTAGGTTACGGTGTTGAAATGGGTCATTTGATTGACATTGCAAGACAATTTGGTTTGAGCAGTATGGCGCAAATTGATTTGGGAAAAGTAGAACATACAAACAGGGAAACAGCTGCTTTGGGAAGACAGGCTTTTAGCATAATGCAGGTTTTTGCAAACAGGTTGGCTGAAAGAGAAAAAGCAGAATTTCTTAAAAAATTTTGTCCAATTTTAAGGTTTCCTGAAATTCGAGAAGAGAAGGGCAAGCCAAGTGAATATTTTTTAAACGAAAAAGAAATAATTGAAAGAGAAAGGCCTCCGATAAAAAGTCTGCCTGATTATGAAGCAAAAAAAAGAATGGATAAAGATTCATTGTCAAAAATTGCTGACTTTTTAAGAGATAGTAAAAGAAGGCACCGTTTTCCGGAGGAAAAAGAGCAAAACAAGAAATAAAAAGCTTTTTGCAATTAAATTTATTACAAGTGTATTTTTTATGGCTGAAGAAAAACAACAGGGTATAACAGAGACAAAAAAAGGCAATTTTTCAGAATGGTACAATCAGGTTGTACTAAAAGCAGAACTTGCCGATTATGCTCCAATAAGGGGTTTTATGGTAGTAAGACCAAATGCTTATGTTTTGTGGGAATCAATTCAGGAAAATTTCAACAAGGCAATTTTTAAAAGAGGCGTAAGAAATGCCTATTTTCCACTGCTTATTCCAAAAAGCTTTTTTGAAAAAGAAGCAGAACATGCAGAAGGTTTTGAACCAGAACTTGCATGGATTGAATCAGACAACAAGGGTGTGGAAGAAAAGGTTGCAATAAGACCAACAAGCGAAACAATAATATATGACAGTTATGCTAAATGGATTCGTTCCTGGAGGGATTTGCCTTTAAGAATAAATCAATGGTGTAATGTTCTAAGATGGGAAGTAAGTCAAACCAAGCTTTTTTTGAGAACAAGAGAATTTTTATGGCAGGAAGGACACTGTGTTTATGAAACAGAGGAAGAGGCAGAAAAAGAGGCATTAATGTTTTTGGACGAATACAAAAAACTCTGCGAAAACCTGCTTGCAGTTCCGGTTCTTCCTGGACAAAAAACAGAATCTGAAAAGTTTGCAGGAGCAAAAAAAACTTTTACAATTGAAGCTCTAATGCCTGATGGCAAAGCATTGCAGATGGGCACGTCTCACAATTTGGGACAAGGTTTTGCAAAAGCTTTTGGAATAGAATACCTTGACGAAAAAGGAGTCAAACAACTTCCTTGGCAAACGAGCTGGGGATTTAGCACAAGACTCATTGGTTCAATTATAATGGTGCATGGTGATAACAAAGGACTTGTCATTCCACCAAGGCTTGCAAAAACCAAAGCAGTAATTGTTCCAATTCTTTTTGACAAAACAAAAGAAAAAGTTTTGAAAAAAGCAAAAGAGCTTGAAAAAAAGCTTGCTCCACTAAACGCTTTTGTTGACGACCGAGATTCTTATTCTCCTGGATGGAAATTTAACGAATGGGAACTTAAAGGAATTCCTTTAAGGATTGAAATTGGACCAAAAGACCTTGACAAAAAACAGGTTGTTTTGGTAAGAAGAGACACTGGCAAAAAAGAATTTGTAAAAGAATCAAAACTTGCTGAAAGAGCAAATAAGGCGATTGAAGAAATGCACAAAGACCTGTTTGAAAAAGCTGAAAAATTCCTTAAAGAAAATTCTACTGAAGCAAAAACCTGGCAGGATTTCAAAAAAGCACTTTCGCAAAAAAAACTAATCCTTATTCCATTCTGTAACACAACTGCATGCGAGGAAGAGATAAAAGACGAAACAACCGCAACAAGCAGATGCATTCCATTTGGTCAAAAAAACCAAAAACTAAAATGTATCAAATGCGGAAAAGAAACAAACCTAAAAGTCTGGTTTGGCAAAAGCTATTAGAAAGCAAGCTCTGCAAAAGCTATTAACCAACGTAACTTAAATTCTCTTTATCTTCTGACCCAAGGTCAAGTTCCATTTCTTCAACAACAGCCTGATCCAATTCCCTGTGATACATTCCAATAAAACTAAATCCTGCTTCTTTGTAAATCTTTTTTGCCGCAGCATTTTTTTCCTTTACTAACAAAAGAATTCTTGCAATCTTTTTTTCTTTCAAAAACTTAATTGCATAATCCAAAAGCTCTTTGGCAACACCCTTGTTTCTTGACTCGGGTTTTACTGTCAAACCATTTATTCTTGCAATATTTCCTTCCAAAATTTCCAATTCAACAAAACCCAGAATCTTTTTTCCTTCAACTGCCTTAAAGAGAAAAATTTTGTTGCTTTCAATTCTTTCCCTGATTTTTCCTTCATCAAATTCCACATAAGGAAATTCTGACTTAATCAGCTCAATAACCTCTTTGTAATCTCCTTTATCAATTTTTTTAACAGTCATTTTTTTTCCAACCACTTTTTCTTTAATTTTCATTTTTCTTTACCATTTTTTTCCCTGTAAAAACATATTAATTTCTCTTGCTGAAACAGCACAACCGGAATATTTTGCAGCAAACAATGCTGCTTCAAGACTCTGTACTCCTTTTGGCAATTCCTTTTCAAGCAATCCAAATTCTTCAGCCAAAGCAATTAGTTCAACACTTCTAACCATTGTAATGTCAGGAAACATTAATCCCAATGCTCTTACATTTGACTGATCTATCTTAATGTTGACTCTTCTTCTGGCCTGCAATATTTTTCTCAACTGTTCTGGTGCTTCCAAAAGCATTCTTGTAGTTCTTTCATCAATTGCAAAAGCTACTGCTCCCAATTCCTTTACAAGTGCAAGAGCTTCAATTTCTCCCCTTTGCAATAGCTTTATTGGTTTTCCTTTTATAAAAAAACAGGTGTTTGCAATTGCTGCAACCTCATCAAAAAGTCTCTTGTCTTCAACTTCCAAAATCTTAAACTGATTTTCTTCAATTACTTTTTTTATCCTAATTGCATTCAATTCAAATCTTTTGATTGAAATAGGTTTTTGAACAGCCTCATAATACACCGATTTTGGAACAATAAATTCTGCATTCATTTTATGCTTTAAACCAGCTAAAAGATTTACAAGACAGGTTTGGCTTATTGAAATAAGAGTGGAGGCATCAAAAATTACATTCATTTCTTTTCCACTCCAATCTTTCTTTTAAGATTACGCAGTCTTTTTCCAATACCATAAGTAACAGTGTCTCTGTCAGCAATTCTTGTAACTCCAATATAACGAAGTAAATCTTTTTTGTCAGCACCTGTTAAAGCAGCTGCCTGTCCCAAACTCAAACCCATTCCATAAGCAGTGCTTGCATATTTTACTTTTGCTTTTTCAAAAAGATTTTGCACATAATTTCCAATTTCTTTATCTGCCTGCTTTACTGAACCAATTACTTCTCCAATCCAGTGATCAAAATCGTCAAGGTCAATGGCTTCAAGACTTTTTGCAGACTTTTTCAAATCAAACAAAATATCGTGCTTTATTTCAGGCCATCTCCCGTCTCTTACAATATGCTGTTTGCTGCACATCTTATGCAAACAATATGCAATAAGAGCAAGGCTTGCAAGCCTTTTGTTATTTGTCAAAGAAGCATTTTCAATAGCTTGGTTTGCAATTTCCTTCAAACCAAAAATATCCTGCTTTTCAAAAGCCAGCGTAACCTTTTTTAGAAACGAAAAAAGTTCCTTTTCACCCATTTTAACCAACCAAATACAAAAAGGACAATTGATGTATTTAAGCCTTTGCAAAAACTAGTTATTTGACCCTTTTCCTTATTTGAGTCTACTGCTGAGCCTGCTGTGCCTGAGCCTGTTCCTGCTGAGCCTGTGCCTGAGCATGTTCTCTCATTTCATTCAATGCAGCATTAAGAGAATTTTCACTTACAAACTTGTTCCATCTTGCAGGCTCAACCTTTGTACTTTTCCTTAATTCACTCATTTCTTTAAGGTCCTGAACCATTTGATTACCTATGTCCCTCTTTCTAACCCCTTTTTTGAGCAAACCATTAAAATGCTCTCTTAGTCTTCTTGCAGGAATATTCATTTGAGCAGACATTACTGTAATTTCCCGCCTTATCGCCCTGGTAATTCCATAATAAGCAGCATTGCGCACTGCATTAGTAAGTCTTCTTTTAACTTTGGAACCAATCTTGCCCCAAATACTCTTTCTCCTCATCATACTCATTGGAATTGCCATAGTCTATCACTAAAAAACTTGTTTTCCGAACTTATTAACACTTTCGTCAAAAGACTTTGAACAAAGTGCCTGAGGGTGATTTTTGCCCTCAGAAAATTCACCAAAACCTTAATATATTCCGTTCCATTTATTACTATTCAATGGTTAAAAGGTTTTTGATAGCATTAGCTTTGCTGTTTTTGTGTTCGCAGGCTTTTGCAATAAGTGCACAGGATGCTGTAAATTTTGCAACAAAACAAAATAACTTTCTTTACAGTAATGAATCGGTTGAAATTTTTCCAAATGTGAGACTTGAAAACAAAAACAAAGACTACTGGGTAATAACTGTTCTAAACGGAAACACTCTAACAGGATTCATTCCTGTTTATGACAAAACTTCCTCATTGCCTGATTCTGAACTTACAAAGCGCGAACTCATAAAAACAGCATATGTTCTTCGAAACGAAAAGCAATTGGCTGAAAGCAGTAGCAGACAGGGACTTTGGCTTTTTGACGCATCAAA
>DAOWAC010000082.1 GCA_030634785.1 Chloroflexota bacterium
ATAAATGATGAAAAGCTTATGGCAAAATGCCTTGAATTGGGAAAAAAGATTGTCCTATTCTAATTCCCTTAAAAAGCTTTTTTCTGCTTGAATACTTTGGTTTAAATGGAAGAAAAATGGGAAAAACTTGGATTAATGGCAGGATTAGAATGCCACCAGCAACTTGACACAGGAAAGCTGTTCTGCAGATGCCCTTCAATGCTTAGAGAAGACAAGCCAGATATTGAAGTAAAACGATTTCTCAGACCTGTTGCATCAGAATTGGGAGAATTTGACAAAGCTGCTTTGGAAGCATTTAGCAAAGGCCTTTCATACAGGTACGAGGCATACCATGACAGCAACTGCGAAATTGAACTTGATGACGAGCCACCGCAACCAGCAGACAAAGAAGCTCTTGAAACAACTCTTAAATCCGCTCTGATGACAAAAAGCAATATTTTAGACGAATTGTTTGTAATGCGAAAACTCGTAATTGACGGTTCAAATACATCAGGCTTTCAGAGAACAATGCTTGTTGCACTAGGAGGAGAAATTGAATTAAGCAACAAAAAAGTAGGAATTTTAACAATTGCATTGGAAGAAGATGCAGCAAGACCAATGGAAAAAAAAGAACTTGAAACAGTTTATAGGGTTGACAGATTAGGAATTCCATTAATAGAACTTGCAACCGCGCCTGATTTGAAAACACCTGAAGAAGTAAAAGAATGTGCAAAAAAGATTGGAGAGCTTTTCAGAAGAACATGCAAAGCAAAACGTGGATTGGGAACAATAAGGCAAGATGTAAATGTTTCAATCAGAGAAGGAGCAAGGGTTGAAATTAAGGGAGTGCAGGAACTTAATCTTATAGACGAATATGTAAGAAGAGAAGTGCAAAGACAGCAAGGACTTATTGCAGTAAGAGAAGAAATGAAAAAAAGGAAACTTGTAGCAAAAGATTTTGAAGAAGAAGAAATTGCAAACCTTTCCCAGATTTTTGCAGAAAGTGAATGTAAATTTTTGAAAGGAAAACAAATTTTTGGAATAAAACTTCATAAAATGCAGGACATTTTAGGAAAAGAAATTCAGCCAGACAGAAGATTTGGAACAGAACTTGCAGGTTATGTTAAATCAAAGGCAGGACTTAAAGGAATTCTTCATTCAGATGAATTACCTGCTTATGGTGTAAGCGAAAGAGAAGTTGAACAGGTAAGACACAAATGCAACTGCGTAATGAACGATGCTTTTGTTATAGTACAGACCGAAGAAAAAAAGGCTGAAAAAGCAGTTGAAACAGTTCTTGAAAGATGTGCAGAAGCATTGCAGGGCATTCCTGAAGAAACAAGAAATGCTTTGGAAGATGGTAATACAGAATACAGCAGACCATTGCCTGGGGCAGCAAGAATGTATCCTGAAACAGATTTAGCACAAGTAAATATTAGTGCAAAAGAACTTGCAAATATTGCAAAACAATTGCCTTTAACAGTAAAGAAAAGAGAAAAACTTTATTCAGAAAAAGGACTTTCAGGAAAACTTGTTGATGGAATGAAACTAAGCAATTTTGCCTGCTTTTTTGAAAGCATGCTTGGCAAAGGCATAAATGCAACAACTGCAGCCAGCCTTTTGCTTAATGGAATTACACAATTGAGAAGAGAAGGAATCAAGGGGATTTCAAATGAAATGATTGAAGAAACATTAATTCTTGAAAAGGGAAAAAAACTATCCAAGGATATTTTACTTGATTTCCTGCGTGAATGGAGCAAAAAACCTGAAGCAAAACCAGTAGAAATCTTAAAAGGAATGAATGTTGAAAGGGCTGATGAAAGCAAATTGCAAAAAGTGATTGCAAACGTTATTGAAAAAAATAAAGGACTTGTGGAAGCTAGGGGAATGGGTGCAATGGGTGCACTAATGGGAGACGTAATGAAAGAACTTAAAGGAAAAGCTGATGGAAGTACAATTAGCAGATTGCTAAAAGAAGAAATTGCAAAAAAGTCGAAAAAATAAATAAAATTTTTGAACCAATAACTATTTATTTCTCAAACGAGTTGTAATACTTGTATGAATTGGGAGAAGTTGGAACAAAAGTATGACAAAAAGTATGTACTTTCATGGATGCGTATTTTTTCAGACCAGTGTATTGAAGCGATTTATATTGGGAACAAATTTATTCCAAAAAATAAAAAACCTGAAAAAATAGTTGTATGCGGAATGGGCGGTTCAGGAGTTGGAGGACGTCTTCTCAAAAACATGCTAAAAGACGAGCTAAAAATTCCGCTTGAAGTATACAATTCATACGAATTACCAGCATATGTTGATTCAAAAACCATGGTGTTTTGTGTTTCATTTTCAGGAAATACTGAGGAAACTCTTTCCTGCTTCAAACAGGCAAAGAAAAAGAAAGCTTACACAATAGCTATTACCACAAATGGAAAAATAAAAAAGCTTGCAGGAAAGAATTGTATTTTAATTCCAAAAAGCAGCCCACAGCCAAGAATGGCAATTGCGTATCTTTTCTTTCCAATGTTAATGGTTTTGGAAAAAATGAAGCTTGTTAGCAAAATGAATAGTCAGCTTAATGAAACAGTTTTTCTTCTTAAAAAAGAAGAAGGCAAAATTGAAACAAAAGCAAAAGAGCTTGCTTTGAAAATGCGAAACAAATTACCGATAATTTATGCTTCAGAAGAACTTGAAACAATAACATACAGGTTTAGAACAGAAATTAATGAAAACGCAAAACAGTTTGCAATGAGTCATTTTCTGCCTGAACAAAACCACAATGAAATAAGCGCAAGTTTTGGATTGAGCAGAGGAGATTGTGAAATTTTTCTCTTAAGACACGATAATGAAAACAAAAGGTTTTAAAAAATATTAAAGATTTTGAAAAGGATAATGGGAAAAAACTACAATATTACCGAAGTAAAGCTCAAAGGAAAATCTCTTATAGCAATAACATTTTACGCACTACAACTTGCTTCACTATCAGCCTACTATTTGGCTTTACTAAACCATGTTGACCCAGAACCTGTGCCATCAATAGGCATTCTTAAAAAAGCACTGAAAAAATAATCGATTTCAATGATTAAAAACAAAAAAAACCTAATTAAGAACTCAAGTTTTCCCAAACAGGCAAAAAAGGCATTGCAAATAATTGAAGCAGGACTTAAGACAGTAGATGCAAAAAAGGCAGTGGAAAAAGCAAATCTTCCAAATTTGAAAAAATTCAACCGCATTTTTGTAGTAGGATTTGGCAAAGCAGCTGCAGAAATGGCTGAAGCCATAGAAAAAAGGCTTGGAAAAAAGATTGCAGGCGGAGTTATTATTGGAACAAGAAAAGCAAAAACAAAGCGCATTAAATCTTTTGTTGGAACACATCCATTGCCCTCCAAAAAAAATTGTAAAGTAGCACAAAAAATCCTTGAAATTTCCAAGAGGTCTATAGAAGAACTACATCATTTTGCGACTTGATTTGCGTGTTTGGCGCAAGCATTTGTGATGCCAATATTGTCCCATCCACTTTTTTTCAGTTCCTGTTCCACCGCAAAGAGAACAAGGATTGTTATATTTTCCTTCAGGTTGTACCTCTTCCTCTTTTTTTTGCTTTTCAAGCTTTTCCTTTTTTCCCTTTAAAGAATCAAGTAATCCCATACAAACAAATAAAGCAAGAGAAATATAAAAATGTTAGCATAGATGCAAACATTTAATATTACTAAACTACATTTCTTTTCAGAATGAAACTAGATTACAAAAGCCTTGCAGGAATAGTTCTGTTTATTGGTGCAGCTCAATTTATACTGAGTAATATTATTGCAGAATCTCTTTATCCAGGATATAATATTTATACAAATTCCCTAAGCAGTCTGGGAGTAGGACCAGTACCTTGGATTTTCAATTGTTCAGTAATTTTGTTAGGCGCAACAGCATTGATTGCAGGATATCTTATTCTAAAAACATTTAATGACAAGCCAATTGCTGCTTTGCTAACACTTTCAGGTCTTGGAGGAATTTTTGTTGGACTTTTTCCATCAAATTTTAGCATTATTCATTCTGTTGCTGCAGGTTTTGCATTCTTTTTTGCTCCATTTGCAGCAATTGCATGTTATAGAATTACAAAACCGCCAATAAAATACATTTGCATTCTTTTAGGACTAATTTCAGTTATAGGATTTATACTTTACAAAACAAACACTGATTTTGACCTTGGATGGGGAATGGAAAGAATAATTGTTTATCCAACACTAATTTGGGCAATCGTATTTGGTGGATATTTAATGGCATTAAAATAAAAAAAATAGCCCCGCCACAGTCACGTCCGACGACTACGAGTGCTATCTTCGCATCTTTGGATGCTTGATACCACAAAATAAGTAATATAATAGCCCCGCAGAGATTCGAACTCTGGTCCCAGGCTCCAAAGGCCTGTATCCTTGGCCACTAGACGACGGGGCTCTAATGAAAAATTAGGGGGCAAATACCTTTAAATTAGTTCCCAATTCTAAGTTACTTACTAAATGGGAGTGTGGCTTAGTTTGGTAGAGCACGCGACTGATAATCGCGCGGTCCTCGGTTCAAATCCGAGCATTCCCATTCCTTTCAATACGCCTTTTTGAATTCCTAAATTAATAACTTTATTTAGTAACGTGTTCTTTTCTAGTCCACAGAATCTAGTACTCTTTTTGGATATTTTTACTCCTTCCATAAATCCACCTATTTTGTAAAAATTGTATATAGAAGAGTAATTGAAAATTCTTACACCAATTGCACCCTGTTTTGACCTGTTGCTGTAGCTAACATTTCCTCGAATTCCAAACTCAACAAACAATTTTTGCCATTCTTCACAAGCGGTTTTATTGTAACAGGCTAAATTTAGCTCTGGTTTGATGTACTTACTTAGACA
>DAOWAC010000174.1 GCA_030634785.1 Chloroflexota bacterium
AACAAAAACAAAGACTATTGGGTAATAACCGTTCTAAACGGCAATACTTTAACAGGATTTATTCCTGTTTATGACAAAACATCTTCTTTGCCTGATTCAGAACTTGCAAAGCGCGAACTCATAAAAACAGCATATGTTTTGAGATACTACCTGCAAACAAAAAATTCGATAACTTACCAGCGGAAAGAGTACTGGCTTTTCAATGCAGACACAATAAAATATTTCAATGATTTAAGCAATGACCTTGAGCGTGAAAAAATTGACCTTACCACTGTCAAGGCAACGCTTAATGACTATCCTGATTTGCAAGCAGATGTTGATTTGTTACAAGAAAAACTTGATGAACTGCAACCGCTGCTAAAAGAAATAAACGATGCATTGCTCGAAGAAAGCTCTTTCGAAGATTCATTTATAACCAAACCAGATACAAACAGCCTTAGCGAATTCGAGAAAAAATTCCAAACAGCTTTTGACTTAATATTACAACTCGACAAAAAGCGTTCGGATTACTTGTTTGAATTAAAAATCTTAATGAATAACATTGGCGAAACAACTCTCCCACTTGAAACAAGACAGGGACTCAACTCCCTTGCCAATGTCCCAAATAGTTTTCAGGAATTAGGTTCAATAGCTTCACTTTCTGTAAGACTCAATGAAAAAATTAACGCAATTTTTAACGGAGCAGCAGCAAATGTTGACAGTCTTGTTCTAGACCTTTCAACAAGGGAACGAAGAAACAATGCAATGCAGGCACTTTACGGAGCAGATGATGAAATTTTGGAAAAAACCGGACAAACTTCATTAGAACAGCTTATTGCACTTCTCTTAAATGAAGACTATTTTTTTATGTGGAATAATCAGGAAGATTTAGCAAATGCAAAAGAAGATTGGGACCGAGCAAAAGGATTTTATGAAGCAGGTTCTTTTGAACATGCTGAAAATAATGCAGAAAGCTCAAAAGAATTTGCACTGGATGTTTATGCTGCAGGAACAAAAGAGCCAGAACAGCCTTTTGATACAGATTTTCTTTTTACCGGTGTTGTTTTATTAATAATTGTAATAATAATTATTTATGCTTTGAAAAACAGGGACAAAATTTCAGGGCTTGTTTCAGGAGAAAAAAAAGAGGATGAATTAAATGACTGGGATGCATAAAATGATTGGAAAGAATTTCATTTTGCTGGCTTTTGCATTAATTTTACTTCTTTCAACAGCAAACGCAAGCCTTTTGGTGAATGTTTCTCCAATAGAACCTGGAATTCCTGCACTGTCACTTTATCTTGACGAAACAGGCCAGTATGTAGTTGAGGTTTTTAATGAATCAAATAATCCTGTAAACAATGTACTGCTCAAAATTTCAACAGGAGACGGGCTTAAAATACTTGACAAAGGTTCTGAAAAAGCAACAATTTCAACAGTTATTGAATTAATAAAACCTTATGAAAAAGAATCATTTATTGTATCACTTAAGCCAACAGAACTTAGTACAAACAATCTTTTTGTTTACGTTGACTACGGAATAGACAAATATACAAACCTAAGCGCAACCTATGTGCTTGTTGAAGAAAGTCCACTGCAAATAAATAC
>DAOWAC010000035.1 GCA_030634785.1 Chloroflexota bacterium
AACTTCCTGTGGTGTCTTTGGAAACACTAATTCCATTTCGTTCCAGTTTTTCTTTAGTCTCGCCATAACGTTCTTTTCCTGAATATTCTTTTATAAGCTTAAATGCATTTGTAAGAGTTTCTCGGTGCTCCCTTACAAACCTTTTGAAGCCAGGGGTGTAGTAAACAAGGTGACCTCTCTTTTGTTTGCCAATAAGATTCAAACCAGGGGATATTCTGTCTTTTGGTTTTGTGCCCTTTCGCATGGTAAAATTAGTGCTTTTAATCAATTTAAAGATTAGCTTCTGCCCTGTTGCTGTTTTTGGCTTTGCTTTTAGTAAAAATCAATTGTTGTAACTCTTATAATGATTACAATTTTTCAATGTTTAAAATGCAGTATTACTTTTTCTTTTTTGCTTTTTTCCTTGTCTTTTTTTCCCTTTCAAGCATTTTTTTGATTACATATTGTTTTGCTGACTCGTGGGTTTTTGCTTTTAGTGCCTGGCTTAGCAGTCCTTTTGGGTTTATTCTGTACAAGTACATTGGAACAGGCTCATAGTACATTTTATATTTTTCAGCAATTCTAATCCACAAGTCCCAGTCTTCTGCAACCATTAATTTTTCATCAAGTCCTCCGACTTTGCGAATTGCTTCCATTCTAAAAAGGGTCGAGCCTTGTGAAAATAATGCTCCTTTCTTCAATTTTGTCATGCTAAATTTAAGGTCTGGAAAAGGGTCGTTAATATTTCTTTTAGCCCTTGAAGGAAAAAACAACGGACCGGTTATTGAAGATTCTTCATCAATAATCCATGCGCCGCCGTAAACAAGTCCAATGTTTGGATTTCTGTCAAGAATTTTTGAACAAACTTCCAATTTGTAATTTACCATTATGTCGTCTGCGTCAAAAATGCATACATACTTTCCTTTGGTTATTTTAAAAGCAAAATTTACCGCATGGCTCTTGCCCTTATTGTAAGAGTGTTCAAAATATCTGATTCTTTTGTCTTTGAATTTTTTGATTTCCTTCTTTGTCCCATCTTTTGAATTATCATTAATAATAATCAGTTCAAAATTTTTCATTGTCTGGTCCAAAACAGATTTTATTGCTTCTCCAATATATCTTTCAGCATTGTAAGCAGACATTATTACTGTTACTTTTGGTTTTAGTTTTCCATTTCCATTCATAGAATAAGTTCTAGTTCAAACTAATATAAAAATACTCGCTTGCCAAAATCTGGATTTAATTCTGTTGGCTTGCTGGGCATACTATTATAATTAATTTCTCCTTTCTTTATTTTGGTTTTCAAATGAAAGACATGCTTATAGTAATTGCAACTTTTGGAGAAAGGCTTGAATCAAGACGCAATACTTTTGTTAAGTTACTTGAAAGCATTCGTTTGCTGAATGAAAAAAATTTTCGTGTTCTGATAATAAATAATACTTACAATAAGGAATACAACGAAAGAGTTAAGGGAAAGATTGATGGAATCATTTTACCTTTTAGGAAGTACTTTCCAATTGCTCAAGTTAGTCATTCTGATGTGAAAAATTTTCATCAATTCCTTTCCTCAATTGGTCTTGATGAACTAAAGGCCTCTGTGGATACCGGTAACTATTCCTGTTTCCGTAATTTTGGGCTTGTAGCAGGTATACTCCTTGGTTCATCAATAATAATGTTTTTGGACGATGATGAATTAATTCAGGATAATAAGTTTCTTAAAAAGGCTCGTGATTCAATTGGAAAGCAAGTAAACGGAAAGTTTGTGGCGGCTGTTGCAGGATACTATGTTAACAAAGATGGCAATTATCTAATTCCCTGGACTTGGAAAAATTTGTGGTGGGATATTTTTTGGAACAAAATAAAGCACATGAACAAGGCCTTTGAAATAATTGGCAAGCCACCAAGGTTGAAGGAAACAAGTTTTGCGTTTGGAGGCAACATTGTCTTGCACAAGGACCTGTTTTACAGACTTCCATTTGATTATCTTATTCCCTATGGTGAGGACATGGACCTTTTAATCAACGCTAGGGCTTACGGGCTCTTTTTTTTCCTTGACAACGAGCTTGCAATAACACATTTGCCTTGTCCTAAGAAGATGTCTGACTGGTGTGTTTACATGAGAAAAGATGCCTACAGGTTCATATACGAACGAAAAAAGATTCTTGAATTCATAAAAGAAAAAAAACTGCCTTCAAACATACTAAAAAGGCTTAATCCCTATCCCGGAATGTTTCTTAAAAGAAACATTTACCTAAAGCTTGTGTTGACAAATCTTTTGCTTTTCTTTGGAGCGTTTTTTAGAATAAGGTTTTCTGAAGCAGCAGCCTATCTGATAAACATAAAGGTTTCCTTGTTTGATGCAAAAAACTTTGCAGATAAGAACAAGAAAAAATACCAACAGTTGCAGAAAAGCTGGGTAAAGCTTGTTCGGATACTTGGCAAAGAACAGACATTGAAGGCAGAATTCAAAGCAAAGTTTGACTAACACTCTACTTGCAGAAAGTCTTTTATTGTTCCAAACACTTTATTATTTCTATGCGAACTGCGTTGGTTTTTGGATATTATGGTAAGGACAATATTGGAGATGACGCAATGCTCCAAGTAATTGCCTTTAAACTGAAAAAACTCGGAATTAAAACAATTGCTGTTTCAGGAAATCCTGCAAAAACAAGAAAGGCCTTTGGGATTGAGGCAATTGGAAGCAAAAAAGATATTTCAAAACTGGATTATAATTTTTTTGTACTGGGAGGCGGAACACAAATTCAGGATTACAGATTAAAGGGTTTTGAAAATCTTGTTGATTTTTTCCTAAAGGCAAAAAAGCCAAATGTGAAAACTTGCTTGCTTTCAATTGGTTCAACAAAACTTAAGACAACAAAAGGAAAAGCGCTTGCAAGAAAACTTTGTGAAAATTCTGATTTAATTATTATGCGGGACAAGGAAAGCAAAGAACAGCTGAGGAAAGCCGGAGTAAAGAAGCAAATTTATGTTTCTGCAGATTTAACCTTTACTAAAAGCAAAAAGCCTGACCTGAAGAAAAGAAACGCAATCCTTTTTTGTCCAATTCCTTTTTATGAAATTTTTAAACTCAAACCAAAAAAAGACAAACAGCTTGCGAAAAAAATTGCAAAAGCAATTGACCTTGTTGCAGATGAGACTGATGCAAGGATTGAAGTTTTTCCTTTTTTCAAAAAATATGACACCATCTTCTGCAGGAAAATTCTTTCAGGAGTGAAAAGTAAAAAGGTCAAGCTTTTGAAATACAAACCGCTTGGAATGAAACTGATAAAAACTTTTGAAAAGTTTGATTTGGTTGTCGGAATGCGTTTTCATTCCCTTGTTTTTTCTGCAGTAATTGGAAAGCCGTTTGTTGCAGTTGATTTTACTGCAAAAACAAGAAATCTTGTAAAAGCATTTGGATGGAGAAGTCTTGCAGTGGAACAGGGATTTAAGGCAGAAGAGCTTGCTGAAAAAACAGTAAAGCTCTATAACAATTTGCCTACTGCGAGAAAAAAACTTATTGAAAAAAGAAAAAAAACTGAAAAGAAATCAAAGAGTGCTTTTAGGCTTTTCAAGAAAAAACTGTTATGATTTAAGCAGGTCAAGGAGCAGTGCAGCAGTCCAGGTCATTTTCTCAGAACCAAGTGGCATTCCTGCCTTTCCTTCTTTTGAGGCAATTGGAGCAAAGTATTCGTCAAACAAAGGCATTTGAAATTCTCTTGCAAGAGCTTTTTTTATTTCTACAGAGCCGGCTCCTTCTTTTCTAAGTGCTTTCTTTCGCAAATCAACCCTTTTCCAAATCTCAGAATCTGGTTTTTCTCTTACATGACTCCAGCCAATTGCTGCAAAGCCCGAATCCCAAAGCCAGCCATGACAGTATTGTGTTTTTGAAGGAGTTGTAAAGGATTCGTTAAAACTATTGTATTCCATTAGTGAAGCTGCAAGCTTTTCAAGTTCTTCCGTTCCATTAAACCCTTGTGCAATTAATGCAATTGTTTGCTCCCTGACCTTTTTTGCAAGTGGCTTGTCATAATTTTCTAATCCTTTTGCAACAATCCAGTTTCGCACAGGCCAAACAGGTCCGCGTGCATATCCAACAGGGTTAAATTTTTCTGAGTCAAGCGGAATGCTTGGAACCATAAATCCATTTTTTGGATTGAATTCTTTTTCGTTTTTCAAATGCTTTATCAATTCCTTTGCCTGTTTTTTGGATGCAATGTTTCCAAAAAGTGGTGCAAGAGAATGTATTGTTGCAATTTTTATCAACACATTTCCTTTTACATCAAAAGAATAAAACAATCCTGTTTTCTCATCATACAATTTGTTTCTTATGGCATCTCCAACCTTTAATGCAAGTTTTTCATTTAGTTTTTTTTCTTTCTCCAAAGAAAGGGCTTCTGCAATTTCCGCCATTGCTGAGAGTGATTCTTTGAAAATGCAGTTAAACAAAATATCCTGCACAACAAAGGGACATTCTTTCCAAAGCTTTTTTTGATTGTATTCTTTTGCAACAAAAAAGCCAAGCAATCTTCCATAGGCTTCATAATCTTTTTCTTTTGGTCTTTGTCCTTTTGCAACGTAAACAGCATCTTTTCTTTTTTGAATTCTTTGCTCAAAGTTTTTTGATCTAAGCTCTTCCCGTGTTTTTTTAATCAGCTCATCATAGCATGGTGTATTATCAGAACCTGTTGCCCATGGGTGGAAAACACTTGCAAGTCCCTCTCCGTTTGGGTCTCGTTCTGTTAAAAGAAAGTCATGGTAGTGCTTTAGTTTTGGGTAAAATTTTTTAAGAAATGGCAAAAGCTCTTCCTTGTTTTGTGAGTTGTTAAATACTTCCAATACTGCCAAAGCAATGTTTGGAGGCTGTGTAATTCCAGAAGTTCTAACCTTTTTATTTCCGCTTATTTTTGCTGTAACCCCCCATTCTTCTTCGTCAGGGCTGTAACCTGTTTGTCCTGGAACAAACCTTATTTGTGGTAGCATTCCATTGCTCCATTGTGATTCAAGAACTGAGGCAATTTCGTTCATTGCCCTTTTTTCACCGTAAAAGAGAGGCATAGTATACAAAAAGTCTATTCAATTACTTAAACATTGCCTTGTTGGAAAAGTTTTTGAAAAACAATCCTTGCAACCCTTTTTATTTCTTTTCGCTTTTTTTCAACGGAAATTTGCTTCAAATTCCTTTTTAAGGTTTTTTGTAAAGAGGTTGCTTAATAGTTTTAAACTATTTATTTCAGAAAAACGAAAACACTAGGAGTGATTTACAATGGATATAAAATTTGAAGAGGGAGAAGCCCCTGCAAAAGAGGAAACAACTGAAGAAGAAACAGAAACTGAAGAAGAAACAGAAACAGAAGAAGAAACAAAGCCAGAAGCTGAGTAATTGTTTTTTCTTTTAAAGGGCGTTTCAGTTTGGGGCGTCCAATTTATCTTTTTTTAAACAAATTTAATCTTTTTAAGCAATTAGTAAAAACCTTATTCTTCAAGATTTTTAATTATAAGTCCTGAATTGTTTATTTCAACAGGGTATAGTTCTTCACTGTGTTTTGTTCCTCGCATTTTTATAACACTTAATACTCTTTCAAAGCTTACAGCTTTTCGAAGTCTTCCCATCATAATAAGTCCGTCAAAAAGAAAGTCTTCGGGAGAAAATTCCATGTTGTCAAAATCTGTTTTGCGTTTTTCTGCTGTAACCAAGAGTGTTATATTCTGTGAAGTAACTGTTTCAATAAATGTAAGTATTCTTACTCTAAATGCTCTGATGTCTGATGAAAGATTTTCTAATGGAGTTATTGAGTCAATTGCAACTCTTTTTACACCTTCTTTTTTTATTTCCTTCATTAGTTCGTCTGAAGCCATTTCATAACCGCGGGTTACCGGAATCTTCATTAGTTTTACAAGTCCTTTTTCTTCAAGTTCTGAAAAATCCATTCCAAGTTCTTTTGCATTTTCTCTTAACTTTTCAATACTTTGCTCACTTGTAACATAGACTCCTACTTCTCCATAAATTCTTGCTCCGTTGTAAATGTATTGCATTGCAATAATGCTTTTTCCTGCTCCTGGCTCTCCGCTTAAAAGCACACTGCTGTTGTGTATAAATCCGCCTTTTGTAAAAAGTTCGTCCAAACCAGGCGTTCCTGTTTTTACAATCCTTATTTTTCCTTCCATAAAAATCATTTCTTTAAAACAAATCAATTGTTCATTTCTTTAAAACAAATCAATTAATTAATTGCTTTTCTTCTATAAATAGATTATGCATAAGGACCTAAAAGAATTTCTTAAGCAAAAAAAGCTTTTTTTTGAAAAAAAGCTTGGCAGAGGCTTTAGTAGTCATATTTTTCTTGTAAAGAACAAAAAAGGGAAATATTTTGTTGTAAAAATGGAAAAGGACGACAGTACTCGTTTAAACATGGCTGAAAAGGAAGCAGAAAATCTTGAAAAGGCAAACACTATTGGAATTGGTCCAAAACTAATTGATACTGATTTTGAAAAAAGAATTGTTTTAATGGAATTTATTGAAGGTCCTCGTTTTTCAGACTGGGTTTTTGAAAATCCTTCAGAAACAATTCTGATGCGTTTTGTTAAAGAACTTCAGCGGCAGACAAAAGCATTGGATAAAATTAAACTGGATCATGGTCAGCTTGCAGGGAGTGGAAGAAACATTTTAGTAAGAAAGGGATTGCCAGTAATAATTGATTTTGAAAAGGCTTCTTGCAATAGGAAATGTCACAATGCTTCTGTAATCGAAGGATTCCTGTTTAAAAATCCAAATAGTGCAATTGCAAAAAAGGTTGGAGAAATTTTATAAAAAACCAACAAATTTATTAACAAGCAAAGATAAGAATCTTAAAGGGGTTGATTAAATTGCCTGTTATTGCTAGAAGAAAAAAGAAAGCTGCTCAAAAGCAAGTTGGAAAAAAGGGTCCCCATTTTCGGGGTTTGGTCGAAAAATATGAAAAGAAATTTCCAGACAATTCTGAAAATGCATTAAGTGCAGCATCAAAAGCATACTCTCAAGAGCTGGTAGAGTTTGACAGGCAAAATCCATCCTCTATAAACAAACTTTTTAAGCAAAAAAATTTAACAGAGCTTTACCTCAGGCATCTTGCAAAAAAATATCCCCGGATGACATCAACCCAAATAAATGCTCTTGCCCACACAATTCGCGACTCAGTTAATGCCCAAAAATCTCTTGAAAACCCCCTGCTTGGAGTAAACGAGAAAAGAAGGCTCAAGGCAAACCTTTTCAAAATACAATCTAAGTTAAGGCACTCACCCGAACTTAGTCCAAGCCAAAGGCAACATTTTGAATCAGGAGTTCAGCTAATCAAAAAAAGGCTGAGCAACCCAGATCTTAAGCCTGGCCAAAAATTATTTTACAAATGGATTCTGGTTCAGTCAGAGGGTGCAAAAGGAAAGCTTGTAAAACAGGGCCTTAGAGTTGCAGCAAACCAGGCTCAAAGCGTCTTTACGAAATATAGGTCTGTTTGCAAAAATGCGGGAATAACTTTGGACGACTGTATTCAGGAAGGGGCAATAGGCTTGATTGATGCTGCAGAAAAATACAAACCCTCTTTCAAGGTAAAATTTTCAACCTATTCTGGAACAAGGGTAAGAGGGCAGATTCTTGACATGCTTAGGGAACAAGGTTCAATGATAAAGCTTTCAAGAAAAATGCTTGAAAAGATTGGAAGCGAAGCAAAGTTTGCTGCTGCAAAAGCAGACCTTTACGAAAAAATTGAAACAGCCTCTTCGCAAAAAGTAAGAACGCTGGCAATAAAGGAGCTTGCAGGGCTTGAGCGTGCACGTAATGGAATAAGGCCTATTTCAGGAAACCAATTTATTGAAAGCAAAGAAGTAGGAAAACCAGTCCAACTTTTTGAGACATTGGCAAAACAAGCACCTAGTCCGCTAAGAGATGCTGAAAGAGTGGAGCTGAAAAAAAGGCTTGTTGAAAGATTTGAAAAAATGCCAGGCAATGCTGGAAAGGTTATGATACTAAGATACCTTACTCCCCACAGTCCACTCAGATTAAAAGAAGTCGGCAGAATTCTAAACATTTCGGAAGGATGGGTTTCACAACTGCACCAAGAGGCAATAATGCGGTTAGCATACAGACCAGATATCTTAAAATCGATTGACATAAAGCTAACCGGAAAGAAAATTACTAAAAAACAAGCAACTGAAATTTCAAAAAAGCTTATTCGGCTTTTTGGCACAGAAAAAAGAAGATAAAACTTCTTTCCTGCCAACCAAACTCTTAAAGCCTTTTACAAAAGCCTTTCCCTGTTTTAACAAAAAAAAAACAGTTTGGAAAAAGTTTAATTGAAAGCCGTTGACCGCCTTATTTATTTCCTGAATTTGCGGTCAACTTCGCTTATTAGAATATCGCAAGCTGCTTTAATGCTTTCAAGTTGTTTTACAATTCTTTCCTTTTCCAGTTCAATTTCCTGAACTGTTTCATAAGGCTCTATTGCATCTCTTAACATTCCGCCGTCAACATAAGCATAAGGGTGTGAATCCATTTTTTTGGCAATTCTTTCAACCATTTTACCAAGCCATAGGTTCATTTCGTCCTTTACCTGTCCTTTAATCTGCTTGCCAGAACTTAAATGCTTTCTAAGCATGTTTACAATTGTTGCTTTTGGGAAAGGCAAATCATCTCTGTCATTTTCAACCTCTTCCTCAACAATTTTTTCCTCTGTTCCAGGTGTTTCTTCAGGCTTTTCAGCAACTTCTTCAGCCTTTTCCTCACCTGCTTCTGTGTCCTCTTTTTCATTTGTCATACTAATAGCCTCCCAAATTTTCCCAATTAGCATTAAAAATTAAGTAGATATCTTGTGCAACATTCAGATTTTAAAGCCTTTCCCTTCAAAAAATAGCCCCCTTTTTTGCCAAATCTTTATCTGTTAAATCCTGATTCACAACGTTTTAAAGAAAAACAGTGAAAATCACTAAATTTGACCGTAAAATAGCTTAATTATGTACAATA
>DAOWAC010000152.1 GCA_030634785.1 Chloroflexota bacterium
CGTGTCTGCCAGAGCGCTTGCAAATGCTGCAAAAAATCCAAAAGGAAATCCTAAAGCAAGTGCCAGTATTGCTGTTCCGCTGTTTCCAAGAATGTTTCCAATTGCTCTTTTTTCATGTTTTGGTTTACGTCCTTTTGCGTAAAGTGTTCCTGCTTCTGCTGCAAGAAAGAAAAGTAATGCTACAAAAAAGAATGTAATGTCACAGTTTGCAAAAATAAATATTGCTATTCCAACAATATTTGCTATTAGTATTCCTTCAAAATTTAAGAGCTTTTTTTTGAATGAAATAATGCTAAATATTCCTAGTGTTGCGAAGAGAATTAGGACTAGCACTTCCATTGGAAGAGCCATTTTTACTTACCTTCCAGTACCCTGCTTTTAATTATTTCAACTCTTTTCAAGGGTGCAATTTTTGTAAGCACTTTAAATATTTTTGAAGCCATTGCTCCGAAAATCATTTCCTGTGAAGCCTGTACATAAGATTTTTGTAGTACTGCTTCTTTCATCATTTCAGCCATTTTTTTGCCAACGTCTCTTTCCTGATTTTTTGAAAGCTTTCTTACAGACAAAGCAATAGTTTTTACTTTTACTCTTTTGTTATCAGCTGTTCTAAGAGTTTGAACAATTTCTACCTTGCTCATTCTTCTTCTTACAAGTCTGCTTACAAAACCAGGGCTTGCTTCATGTCCTAAAGTCTGGCAGCTTGCATTGTTTCCTTCAACTCTGTCAATCTTAAAAATAACGCCAATATATCTTTTTTGTCTTTGGCCTGTTAATTGTCCTAAATCAATTTTTATTGTTCTTCCTTCAACGTTTTTTGGTTTTTCTGCTACAGTTTCTCCTATTACTGTTTTGTCAAATTCTGCAGGAGCAATGATGTTATACCATTGTTTTTTCTTCCACTTGTCAGCGGTTCTGCTCTTTTTTACTTTTGGCTTTGATGCCACCTTTTTTTCCTGCTTTTTGTCTGCCATAAAAATCACTTTTGTTTTACTATAATTGCATCAATTTTTTTTGAAATCTTTTCCAGTTCCTCGTTTCCTTTTTCTCTTACAATTTCTTTTCCGTCTTTTTTCAAAACAAACTCGTATTTCATTAAATCACAATTTGCTTTTTTAATCATTTTACTTTGCAAGCAATGCTGCTGTTTCAGGACTATACCTCCACTGCATTGGTAGCTTGCCTTTTTTCTTGTAATATTTTTCAAGTGCTCTTATTTTTGACACTGTAAGCATTAATCCTCTTTTTGCACTCATGTCTTTTTTGTTTTTGTCCATGTGTGTTCTTAGTGTAACACTTTTTCTAATTAGGCTCATTAAATCTTCTGGAATTGGGTGTGCTAGCTTGTTTTCTTTCAATATTGCGCCTAGCTTTTTTCCAACAACCTTTCCTACTTTTGGAATTCCATATTGGTCTCGTAAAATCATTCCAATTTCTGAAGCACTATGGCCCTCATTTGCCAAGTGTACAATTGCTTCATTTATTTCAGCAGGCTTTAATTCAACAAATTCTTTTCTTGCATGCTTTGCCTTCTTTGGCTTTTCCCGTTGCTTTTCTTCAGCAGGCTTTTCCTTGTGCTCTGCCTTATGTTCTGCTTTTTCAGCCTTGTGCTCGTGCTTTTCGTCCTTTTCCTTATGTTCATGCTTTGGCTTTTCTTCAGCTTTTTCTTCCTTGGCTTCAGCAGGTTTTTCTTCTTTTGGCTTTTTAGCTTCTTTTGTTTCTGCGACTTTTTCTTCCTTTTTTTCAGCCTTGTGGCTAGCCTTTTCTTCTTTGGTTTTTACTTCGGCTTTTTCAGCCTTTGGCTTTTCCTTCTTTTCTTTTTCTTCAGCTTTTTTTGCCATAAAAATCACCAATTTAACACTGGCTACCTTCCCGCCCTATACCGGCACAGGAGAGAGTCATTCAAAAATTGTAAGTAAATTCCGTGTAAAAAGGTTTAAAAAGGTTGGTCAGAAAAATTGTTTGTACCATTTTTCATATTCTTTGTGGTTTCCGATAAAGTAGAACCTGACTTCTTTGTTTTTATCAAATACTCTGTAAACAATTCGGTTTTGTCCTATTTGGTCAACAAAGAAACGTGCTCCTTGGCTTAAATGTCTTTTTTTAGGAAATTCAAGGATTTTCTTTATTATGCTAAGGTCAACACCGGCACCTGTCTTCCACTGACTGGAGTCTGCGTTCCGCCTCCTTTCGCTCGGCGAGGTCGTCA
>DAOWAC010000141.1 GCA_030634785.1 Chloroflexota bacterium
AGCCTTACTTTTGCTTAGACTTCTCCCTTTTTTGGTCTCCACTTGCTGCTGCTGTAATTTCATCAGCAACACTTTTCTTTTCAACCTTTTCTTCTTTCTTTTCTACAACATGCTCTGCTTTAACTTCTTCTTCAACAAAATCTTCTGTTCCACTAGCAGTGCCTGCAATATACTCTAAAGATTCTACCTGGTGTCTTTCCATTGGACTTTCTCTTATAGGAATACGCAATCCAATTGCTCGCTTGCATGGTCCAGCAACGCTTCCTGCTAAAATAACAAAATCACTTTTTAAAAGTCCATAATTTTTAAATCCAGTTACCTGATTAATTTCTTTAACTTTTGCTGCTGATCCAATCTTCAAAACCTTTTTGTTATACTCTGTTCTTGAATGATATCCCATTTGCCCTGGTCTTGGAACCTGCCACATTACAGTACTTGGATTCCATGGGCTGATACTTCCAACAATTCTTCTCTTCTTTGCTTTTGGTCTCTGCATTTTGACACCTGCTCTTTTTACAGGTCCCTGCATTCCTTTTCCTTTTGTAACAGCTCTTATGTCAACAAAATGTTCTCCTGTAAAAACGTCTGTAATAGCAATTTCGTGACCAAGTTTTTCTTTTGCAAAAGCAAGTTGCTGTTCAATATTTCCTGACAAAGCAATCTCGCATATATCAGGCTTTTTCTTGCCTACTCCTGATTTTGCAGGCTTGGTGTGGCACAAAAGTCTTACATTTAAAACTTTTTCACCTGCTTTTTTTAAATCTTCAAAATCGTTTTTCTTTTCTTTAGTTTCAGGCTTTTCTTCCTTTCCTTTTTCATTTGTTGATTTTTCATCTTTTTTGGCAGCCTTGCCTTTTCCCTTTCCTTTTTTCTTAAATGAATGAATTTTTTTAAGCAAGTTTTTGTCAACATTTCCTGCTAGAACGTCCATCATTGGATCGCTTCCATAAAATCCTTTTGGTGCTTTTCCATAAGCTCTGATGCCAAAAACTTTCATTGCAGGAGCTTCTAAAACAGTTGTTGCAATAGCAATTTCGTGTCCTGCAGTACTGCTTTTTTCATGCATGTCTTTTCCAAGAGCGTGAGTCATTCCTGCTTTGTACGCCAAGAAATTCAAAGGTTTTGATTTTTCACCTTCTTTTACTTCAACTTTTGGAAAAGTGCTGAAGCTAGGTGTTTCTTTCGAAGCTCGCTTTCTCGGATAAAAGGCAAGCGATCCTGCATGTGGTCTTGACATTGTACTCATTACATTTTCACACTACTGTCTTGCAAGCACGACTTGGGGGTTTACAGCGAAGGCTCAAGTCCGCTAAAAATCCCTTTGAGCCAATCAGAATCACAGTGCAAAACACTGTAAAAAAACTTTAAATTGGCATTTACATCCACTCTCTCCGAGGGCAGATGCAGTGTACTCAATGTATTAATAATTATCAATTGGAAAGCTTTAAAAACCGGTGTTTAATGCCTTTATTCTGCAATACATGTCTCTGTACAGCATTTTTCCACATCTGTTGAAAGTCTTGTATCTTCATTACATATTGTTCCATTTGTGCATTCTACACCGTCCATTTCTTCACATGTAAATTCAATACAACAATCAAGTGCGCCTTCTGTCCTATAAAAGTTACCCTTGCAGTTTTCAGGAAGTTCCCAGTCTATTCCCCCCATTTCTTCACATGTTTTCAGAATACATTCTCCTCCATCGCATTTTTTGTTTATTGCGCAAGCTATATCAAAACATGGGACAACTTCGCATTGATCAAGGCAGCATTCTCCGTCAAATGATGTTGTAGTGGTACCTAAGCAAACTTCTCCAATTTCTTCATTACACAAAATACCCCCCATCTCTTCACATTTCTTTGGGCTGCATTCAAGACAGCATTCTTCATTATCAAGAGTTCTTTCAGTGTCTCCACTGCATCTTTCAGTTTCCTCGTCGCATGTTTTTCCTCCAAGGTCTTCACATGACACGGCAATACAATAATTTTCTGAAAGATTACACACTCTTCCATCACTACAATTTGCATCTGTTGTGCAGGGTATTTTACATTCTCCTGTACAACATTGTACTCCAAAATCATCTCTATAAACTTCTTCAGTACATATTTCTTTACTAACACACAAAGGAAGTTCTCTTTCAGCACATGATTTTTCATAACAATTTCCATTAACGCATTTTTCAGTTTCTTCACACACTACTCCTTCACATGATGTTGTTTTACGACAGGTTGTGTCGCAACATATTCCTTGGTTGGTTGTTGGAAGCATATTTCCAAGACATTCTTCAAACACTTCGCACAAATTTCCTAAAAGTTCTTCACATGTTTTTAATGAAGAAACACATCTTTTTGGGGTGCCTTCGCATACATTTGTAGTAAGACTGTTTGAATCTGAACAGTCTGAATTTGACTGGCACCTGTCAATTTCAGGGCAATCATTATCATTGTCAAAACCACAACTCCAAGGACAATAAC
>DAOWAC010000045.1 GCA_030634785.1 Chloroflexota bacterium
CTTTTTTGTCTGTAAATATATTGATTGCAATGATTGGACCACAGGATTCACAAACTGCCATTTTGTTCTCAAGGGTGTTTGCAGTTTTAGCAGACTCAAACAGGCTGCTGATACTTAAATCCCTTGCAGGCACAGAAAAGTCTGTCAACAGCATAGCAGTTGAATTAGGCCTTTCACAGCCGCTGGTTTCACACCATTTGGCTGTGCTGAAGACAACAGGGCTGGCAACTTCAAAAAAAGCCGGCTCGTTTGTTTTTTACAAAACTTCAACGGAAAAAATTTCAGGCTTGATTGAAAGCATGGAAGAAGTGTTTGAAGACATTGCAAAAAATTCTGAAATCGTGCCTTTCCAAACGCCTTTGTTTTTTGCAAGAGGCAGAAGGGGAAGAAGATGGATGTAAAAAAAGGAGGTGGCAGGTAATGGCTTGCCCAGGAGACAAAATCAGAAGTAAAGGAAAAGGAAGAGGCCTTGGAACAGGAAAAGGAAAAGGCCCTATTGGAAGGAGGTGAAATAATATGCCAGCAGGAGATGGAACAGGACCAAATGGACTTGGTCCAATGACCGGAAGGTCAGCAGGATACTGTGCAGGAAATGCCGCACCTGGTTATGCAAACTCTTACGGAAGCAGGGGCTTTGGAAGAGGTTTTGGAAGAGGCTTTGGACGCGGACTTGGAAGAAGCTTTAGGCAGCGTTTTTATGCAACAAGCAGACCAGGCAGGACATACGGCGCTTACGATCCTTATGCAACGCCATATGCCCCAATACAGCAACAGCCCAGTGAAACGGAATTGCGCAAGCAGGAAAAGAGTGCATTGGAGCAGGAAGCAAAGGCTTTGGAAGAAGGACTTGCAGAGCTAAAGAAAAGGATTGCAGAACTTAGCAAGTAAAAGTGAAACGCAGGTGATGCAATTAACCGGCGGTTACCAAAAGCTGCCGGCTTTTATTTTTTTGTCTACATAATTTTAGTGGCAGAGAGGGTGTTGTGTCTTGGCACAACCCTTAAAAATTTTAAGGAATTAAGCTTTAATAGTGGCTTTTTGGCTACTTTAAATTCACGACTCCGCAAACAATTTAAACAATAGTGATTAATTTATTCACTAGCGCAGTTGGCATTGGGAGGTAATAACATGGACGAAGTGGAAAAAATCAGAAAAGAAAAAATGGAAAAACTAGTGAAAGAATCTAATGAAAGTTCGATGAAAACAGAAATCGTGGCAAACGATGAAAATTTTGAAAAAGAGGTAATTGAAAAAAGCAGCAGCGTTCCGGTAGTGGTTGACTTTTGGGCAAGCTGGTGCAGACCCTGCCTGATGCTTGGCCCAATCCTTGAAAAGCTTGCTGGAGAATTTGAGGGAAAATTTGTGCTGGCAAAAGTGAATGTTGATGAAGCCAGAGATGCAAGCACAAAATTTGCCATTTCGAGTATTCCTGCAGTGAAAATGTTTAAGGATGGCAAAGTGGTTGACGAGTTTGTTGGAGCTTTGCCGGAAGAAGCGGTTAGGGAATGGCTGCAGAAAAACCAGTGAGGCGAATGGAATGGATTGCGAACTGGAAAAAATTGCTGAAAAATACAGAGTTTATGCGAAAGAAAACGGCTTTGAATTAAACCCTGACAAAAAAATATTGGAAGAAACATTAAGGGGACTGGTTGAAAACGAAAAAAAACACGGTGAAAAATATTGTCCCTGCAGAAGGGTGACCGGAGACCGGGAAGCGGACAAAAAAATAATATGCCCTTGTGTTTACCACAAAAAAGAAATTGAAGAAAAAGGGCATTGTCTTTGCCAACTGTTTGTAAGATGATGCAAAACGCAGCTACCAAAAGATGGGAAATGGAAGAGGAGAACCACGTTCCTTTGAGGGTTAAGAAACTAACTTAAAGGTTATGCACATTTAGTAAATTCGATAGATGTAGTGATTTTATATGAAAAAAATTCTTTTGATTACATTGATTGCACTTCTTTTCATAGCTTCAAATGCAAGCGCTGAAAAGGTTTGTGGAGTCTATTTTACAAAAATCGGCTGTCCGGTATGTGCAAAAACAGACCCTATTATTTTGGGTCAATGGGTTCCAAGCAGGGATGATGCAGTAGTAATAGAGTATGTTATGGACTCGTGGTTTGAGCCAAATGCGATACTGATGGGCGAATATAATTTGACACATGGCACAGGGGGCTCTGTTCCATTAATGATAAAAAATGCCAACGAAACATGGGCGGGAATTCCTGCATTTTACACAAATGAACATATTTTTCAGTATGCGGAAGAATTCTTTGAAAATGACAAAGGCGAATGCCTGCTTGCCGAAGGCGAAATTTCTTTTGAAAAACTTAATTTGAATAACTTACCTGAAAAGCCAAAGATTTGGGCAGGCAAAAGGCTTTTGGTTAAAACAAACGATGCCGAAATTGAAAACGATTTCCTAAAAGAGCTTTTGTTTGAAGAAGATTTAGCAGCCGTGCTTGCAAGTACACAATATGAATTGAAGGAAGTAAAGGCAGAACCTGCTCCTTATTCAGGCGGAAACATTCCGTTTGCACAAGCAATTGACATTGGTAATGGCTGGGTTTTAAAGTTAAAGGAAGCGATTGAATTGCCTGAAAATGTTGAAAAGCTGCAAAATAACGGCAGTGAAAACAATGGCGAAAACGAGAATAAGGAAAGTGCCTTGGAAGAAAATCCATTTGTTTTTCCTGCGATAGCACTAGTTGTTTGCTTGATTGCATTAATTGTTTTTATTAAGGTGAAAAAGAAATGAATGGATTAGGCTTAACTATTCCAAGCATTATAATGCTTGCCTTAGTCGATTCAATCAACCCTTGTGCAATCGCAGTTCTCGGATTGCTTATTATCGCATATATGACACACAATCCGCATGAAAAGAAAAAAGCATTGCTTGCAGGGGCAATGTTTGTTCTTGCAGTTTACATTGTTTACTTAATCTACGGGCTTATTATTGTACAGTTTTTGGGAAGCCTGATGGAAACGTTTCAGGGAACAGAACTTTTAATTTATGGAATTTTCAGTCTGCTTGCAATTGCTTTGGGTGTTTACAACGTAAAGGACTTTTTCTGGTATCAGCCAGGAGGATTGCTACGTGAAATGCCAATGAAGTGGAGACCAAAAATGCAAAAAATTCTTGCAGGAATTGAAAGCCCTGCAGGCGGATTTGTTTTGGGAATTTTTGTAACACTTTTCCTTTTGCCTTGTACAATTGGACCGTTGCTAATGGCAGGAACACTTCTTGCAAAGTTTGGCACTTTAGCGGCATTGCCATGGCTTTTGCTCTACAATGCAATTTTTGTTCTGCCAATGATTATAATTATAATAGGAATTTATGTTGGCATAACAATGGTTGAAAACGTGACAGAATGGAAGGACAGAAACATAAAATACCTACACCTTATTGCAGGAATTATAATGGCAGCCATTGGATTGTACCTTGCATGGGAAGCAGAAAATGCATTCCATATAATGCTTGGACCAATTGACATAAATTTTTTCTCAATTGGCATAATTGAAATTCCTGTATTACTTGCAGTAATTCTGCTAAAGCATAAATCAAAGAAAAAATAATACCTTTTTCTTTTTTTCCTTGCCTTATTTCTTCACAATGATTCCTAATGATTTGCGTGATTTGGTTACTTTTGTGCCAAACAAAACAGAACCTATTCACAAGTGGTTTTACTACAAGGAAGGGTATAGCAAAAAGTTTGTTGAATGGGCTGTGCAGGAATTTGGGTTGAAGGAGCCAATTTGCGACCCTTTTTGTGGTGTGGGAACAACACTTTTGACATGCAAACAACTTGGTTTGCAAAGTATTGGATTTGATGTCAGTCCTTTGGCTGCATTTGTTTCAGAGGCAAAAACAAGAGATTATGATTCAGAAAAAATAATGCAGGAACTGCAAAAATTTAAGGAAATGGAACCAAAGCAAATTGGGAAATTTCCAAACAAACAGGTAAGGCGTTTGTTTTACGAAAAGCAGCTTGATGACATTTACTTTTATTACAAAAAAATTGATGAAATTCAGGACGCACGCGTTAGAGCATTGTTTTTACTTGCATTAATTGATACAACAGGAAGGGTTGCAAACGTTATCAAAGTAGGCGGCTCGCTTAGGAAACAGAAGAAGCCAAAAATGCCTGTGAAAAAGCTTTTTTTGGGAAAAGTTAAGAAAATGGTTTTGGATTTGAAAAAAGTACAAGCAAGCGGTTCTGAGCCAGAGGTGTTTCAGGCAGATGCAAGAAATGTAAAGCTTGAAGAAAATTCTGTTGGCGCGGTTATAACAAGCCCACCTTATCTTAACAAAATTGAGTATACTAGCATTTACAAAATTGAATTGGGACTGTTTTTTAGGGAACAGGAAACAAGGCTTAGAGCACATATTCAGGATAAGGCAACAGGCCGTGATTTTGAAACAAAATTGCCTTTGATGGCAAAGGCTTATTTTGATGATATGAGAAAGGTTTTGCAAAACATGTTTAAGGCACTAAAACCTGGTGGAAAAGCAATCATTGTTGTTGGCGGAGGCTGCTTTCCCTACGAGGTTGTTGAAAGCGATGACGTTTTGATTGAAGAAGCTGAAAAAATTGGCTTCAAAAAGCTTGATAAGATTGTGGCAAGAGAAGTGCATTGTATGAGAAACAGAACCATAAAGGTTGGAACTGTAAGGGAAAGTGTTTTGGTTTTGGAAAAGCCTTCAGCTTAGACTGTTTTTTAATACAAGATTTGTTATCTTTTGGTAAGTACTTTCTTTGACAAATGACTCTTTTGGATTTATAGCAAGTATAACTGGCTTGTGTTTCATTCCCCTGACAACAGCACCAACGTTAAGTTCAAAAGTGGAAAAAATCGGAACGATGATATCGGATGATTTCACGCAGCTGTCAAAACAAGCTTCTTGTGTACTAAGAAAGACAATTTTGCTTTTTCCAGAATTTTTGACTTTTTGAGCAATTTTCTTTTTGGCAACATAAAAAGAATAGAGTTTGAATAAATAAAAGACTAACTTACCTTACCACAGGATTTAAAAGCAGGAAAGTCATATTATTATTAAATTCTTTAACAGTTTGGGAGGTTGAAAAATATGCCAGCGAAGAAACCATTTGGCGGATATGCAATATGTTTCAAAGGCTGTACAGAAACAGCAGAAGACATTTTTGGAACAAGTAAAATTCCACCAAGCGAAATGACCAAAAAGATTTGGGCTTACGTAAAAAGTAAAGGCATTGCCGGAAAGGATTAAGGCAATGCATTTTTTCCTTTTTTTAAAATAGTCAAAAAAACCAGCTGTTAAAGGAGAATAATTTCCTTTAAAAAAACAACTGATGCCAATTATTTTAGACATTTCTAAAACTTTTCTAAAGAAAGGTTTTGCAAACAAAAAATAAAAACTGCCCTGGTAGTCTATCGGTTAGGATACGGCCCTGTCGAGGCTGTGAGGCGGGTTCGACTCCCGCCCAGGGCGCTAACCTGGGGACACTATGCCCCCCTCGCTTTCTTCTTATTGCAAAAACGCTTTTAGCCAAAGCTTTTACTATAATATAATAATATAACGACAAACATAGATGAGTAACTAATAGAAAAAGCTGTAAATGGAAAGAATCATTAGACAGAATGTTAAGAGAAGTGCCAAGAAAAAAAAGTATGCTTGCAATTACTACAAATAAGTAATTGGCAAGTATTAACAGCCTAACACGCGCTCAACTTCATTAACTTTAAAAAGGATAACGCATCAAATCCTTTTTATGAAAAAACAGCTAGTTATAGCAGTAGCTTTACTGGTAGCAATTCTATTTTCCGGATGCTTAAGCAACCCTGCAATTGATAACGCAAAAACAAGCGAAGCTATTCAAAACTTTCTTGCAGAATGCCCCAACGCAAGCACAAATCTTACTTTACTGGGTGAAGAGGCCATTGAAGCTGACTCAGACTTTCAAGAAAAATGCAAGGGCGTTGAAGTAAAATCGTACACCAAAGTTGTTTTTTCCGACCAAGATAGCAAAACAAATGCAATAGCATTTGTAGACAATGAAGAAGTCGTATGCGCTTTTATTTCACAAAATCAAGAAGAATGCGCTGAAATCTGGCAATGCTCTGATTGGCAACCATTCAATTGCCCACAATCAGAACAACAAACAAGAACATGCACAGACACTGCCAACTGTGGAACAGAAGAAAACAAGCCAGAAGAAACAAAAACATGCAATTATGCCTGCACAGAATCATGGAACTGCACAGAATGGTCAGAATGCATAAATCATCAACAAACAAGAGCCTGTAATGATACAAGCAACTGCGAAACAACAACAAATAAACCATTAGAAACACGTATATGTACTCATACTGTTTCAGAGTCATGGAATTGTAGTGATTGGTTAGACTGCATAGAGGGCATGCAAACGAGGAGTTGTATTGACGAAAGCAATTCTGGAACAACGATAGATAAACCCAAGGAAACAAGAGAATGTGAAGAAGAATGTGAAGAAAACTGGAATTGTGGTCCATGGAGTCAGTGTATTAATGAAACACAATCAAGAACCTGTACTGATGCCACTGCTTGTGGTACAGAAGAAAACAAGCCTGAAGAGTCACAGATTTGCGAAATTGAAGTAAGTTGTGCAGATACAGATGATGGATTGGATTACTTTGTAGACGGCGATGTTACGGTTACTACTAACGGAATTTTAACAATTTCAGATATGTGTCTAGTTGATTTGGTAGAGCTTGCTGCCCAATACCCAACTTACGAAACAATTCTCAATGGCTTTATTAACGCAGGAGTTGTAGAATCCAACCAACTCAATGACCCAAATGTATTACTTGAGAGTTACTGTCCAACAAACACCCCTGAAGACTATACTGCATTCACATTCCAAACAACCTATACCTGCCCAAATGGATGCGAAGGCATAGTAGGAACAGGACCAGCTGCAACAACAGGAAGATGCTTACCAGCACTAGCTGAACCTGTTTGTGGAAATGATGAAGTAGAAGATGGAGAAGAATGCGATGATGGAAACACCAATGATGGAGATGGTTGTTCCAGCACCTGCACAATAGAAGAAGCAGGAGTAACATGCAGCGATTCCGATGGAGGATTAAATTATGCAGTAGATGGTGATGTTGTAGTTACAACAACAGGCACGCTCACAATAGCGGACTTTTGTTTATCAGACCTTGTCGAATTGGCAGCAGAATACTCTACTTATCAAACAATTCTTAATGGAATGATTAGCGCAGGAGTTATTGAAGCATCTCAAGTAAATGACCCCAACGTTATCATTGAAGGTTATTGCCCAACAGAAATACCAGATGACTTTACTCCTTTTGACTTTGAAAAAGCTTATGCCTGCCCAAATGGATGCGAAGGCATAAAAGGCACAACTGAAAATACATCAGGCATCTGCTTACCATAACCTTAACTAGCCTAACCGGCTCTGTAGAAATGCTTTATAAATAGGGCTAAATAGGAGGTTGCACTCCTATTTAGTATGACCCCTACAACTACAATACCCGGAATAAAAGTTAATACTTTCTACCAGCTTGTTGA
>DAOWAC010000031.1 GCA_030634785.1 Chloroflexota bacterium
GGTCAACTATTTCAAGCAAAACTTTTTGTCCTTCAGTTAAGTGCACAAAAAATTCAAGCAAAAAATTAATCAGAATAAAGAACAATGCAACTATTGCAATTATTTTCCACCAGGCAAACAAGTGTTTAATCATTCAAAAGAAAAAGGACTGAGAGATATTTAATGCTTTCATTTAAAGTCTTCTAGGACGTTTGAAAGGACGTTCTTTTTTTGTAGGTTTTTTTACCAAGCGCTTTTTTGATTTAGAATTTTTGCGCATTGAATCAAGATACTTTGTTGTAAATAATGCAGTATCGGGACAAAAAACACCTTGCTTTATCATTTTTCTTAATCCGCTGGCAGTAACCCACTTGCCTTGTTCACATTCTATTTTGTTTAATTTTATAGACCCAGTATGGATTCCAAAAAAAACCTTTGCCTTATAGTGACTATGGCTGGATTTGAAAGCAAAATCAAAAAGATATTCCAACTTGGCTTTTACTCCAAGTTCTTCTTTTGATTCTCTGTTTGCAGCCTCTTTGAAACTTTCTTTTGGTCTAACTGATCCGCCTGCTCCAATAGCCCATTTTAATGGAAAAGTTTTTTTTGAAGCCTTTCGCTGGTGAACAAAAAACTGATTTTTGTTGTTTTTGATAATAACTATTGCAAGTTTGAATCTAAGACCGTCTCTAATTGCAGTAGATCTTGGAACAGTTTCCAATACGCGAAAATTTGGGTCAATTACTTCGACTCTTTCACCAGTCATTTAAACAATCCAGCTTTTCAGTTTAATAATCTTTTCGCTATTTGAAAAAAAGAAACAAAAGTGGGGTTACAGGGATTTGAACCCTGATCAGAAGGTCTGGAGCCAACTGCACTACCAGATTATGCTATAACCCCTTTTAAGAGAATTTTGTTAAGGCTCTTTTAAATATAGGAGAATGGTTAGAATTTAAAACATTAGCTTGGCTTTTTAGAAGGGTTTGCAAATTAGTTTTAAGAACATTACCTTAAAATACCTACAAGAATTAAAGTATTTTTAGTAAGATTTAACTCCTATTTTAGGCTTTTGCCGCGATGTTTATTGTCCGAGGTGTGTTAAAAGCTTTTGCTCCGCTGGCATTTATTGATGAGAAAACTTACGAGCTAAACGAAAATAAGGTGATTATTAAAAGCCTTGAAGAACAGTTAGGACAAAAAACAATCCAAGCAAAAGAAAACTTGCAATTTATTTTTGTTGATAAAGAAAACATTTATGCAGGTAACAACGGCAAGATATTTGTTTGGAAAAAAGACACATTAGATTTAATAGACGAAATTGTTTTTTTGCAAAACAATTTGGAATACGTTTTTGCAGATCCATTCACCCTCCACGGGATTGACAGCAGAGGAAAGGTTTACTCCTGGAACAAGAGTTCTTTTAAAAACCAAGAGCATATGGAGCCGAAGTCTCTTATAACAATGGCTACGCCTAGCAGTGGCTTAGATATGCAAATTACGAATGAAAGTGCATCTAATCCTTTAAGCGTCCAAATCACCTATCCAAATGGAGGAGAGTACTTGCACGGGAAAATACGCGTAGAATTTAATTGGAAAAGCAGCAGCAAACAAAATCAACTGCTTGCAAATATCTATACAAGAAACACTCGTTGGTGCACACTGGCTCAAGACGTGAATCTTTTAGACCAAACAATTTGCACCGATTCTGACAACAACCAGGCAACAACAAACCAATGCGTTTACCAAGTAGATTTAAAGAACTGCTATATGTCAAAAATATCGTATCCTCCAACCTATTTAGAAGAGCAAGTAAAATTTTTTGTTGCAATTGCAAGCCCTTCCTACTCAGCCCAAGATTATTCAAACAATTTCTTAAAAATTTATAACACAGTTCCAATAATAGAATTCATTAACCCCGCCCCAGAGGGAGCCACCAGTTGTGGAGAGTACACATACAAGTTTACAGTAGCAGACCCTGAAGGAGACCCTATCAAGTACGCAATACTTGTTTTAAATCCCCAGCAAAAGTGGGGAACCGAATGCCAACAACAGCTAGGAGACATAGATATCAACCAATACTGCAACTTTGACGGCAACACAGCACACAAATTCACTTGCGAAATTCAATTAAACTTGCCAGAATTATACGACCCGTGGGAATCGTGCTGCTATAGCCCAACCGCAGGTTGCAGTGACTCAAACTTCAGTGTAAAGATCTGGATTGGCGACGACTACTATGGATATAACTTTGGACTCTACACCCCGTATGTCTATTTCCCGCCTTACTGTCAAGCACCAAGTACTCCACAGTACCTAAAACCACAATCAGGAACATTTAACAGATATATGAGAATCTATTCCGCTGGTAGTTTTTCTACACACTACCCATTTTGCACAGACACGTTTGATTCAGAAATGACAATGATAACAACACCCTGCTGGTTCTATGAAATAGAAGCAACAGTAAATGGAAGCAGTTGGATTCCACTAACATACCGGTTTGACTGGTTGGGCACAGGAAATTTTTATCTGACAAAAAACGCATTGGATTTCATTGTACCCCTACCGGCAGAAACATACCAAATAGATTTAAGGTCAAAAGCATGCATTGGAAACCCAGAGATGCCTCCAGAATGGCCTCAATGGCGTTTTGAAAACTGCTCAAACTACTATAATCCGTCAGGAATGATTATACTAACAAGCGGACCAAGCTGCACTGACGGCGTAAAAAACGGCAACGAAACCGACGTTGACTGCGGCGGCACATGCGATCCTTGTCAAAACAACAAAAGCTGTTTAGTGAATAAAGACTGTGAAAGTGGATACTGCAATCTGGACAAGGCCTGCACAGTTGAAAGAAATCTTTACATTGAGTGGATTAAGCCAATCCAAGTTGTTGAAGACGTTCCGCTTGTAGCAGGCAAGGCAACAGTTGTAAGAGTAAAAGTTGTAAATGACGGTCCTACTGTTGACACAAGTGTTAAAGTAAATTACAACAGCTGGATTTCAGAACAGCCTGTTCACATTAACGAATTTGATTTTGAAATAGTGGATTTTTATCCGCCGAACAGCAGTGCACTTTCGTTAACAATTTCAGCCGAATTAAACGACAATGAAGATAGCATGACAATTTTGAAAAATGGTGTAGAAACAAAAGAATTTAGTGTAACTTTTAGGCCTATTTTTAGACCGGCATACTTAGGGACATCAGATTTAGATTTTGACAAAATATACCACAATAATAAAGAATTCTTGAAAGCAACATACCCTGTTAGTGAAAGTAATTTCAAACCAGAATTATGGACATTCCCGCATGTCTTAAGCCCGGAAGAGTTAATACCAAAATGGGGATTGGTTCTACTGTTACAAAACTTAATTATAGAAGAATATATTGTTGGAAATTTTAGCGACAAAATTGTAGGAATAATTGACGAAACAAACCTAGAACATCTAGCAGGCCAACCAAATGTCAAAGGAGCAGCTTTTTACCCCTACAACACAACCGCGGTAGTAATAGCTTCAGATGCCAATTCAACAGCCACTCATGAAATTGGCCATACATTCGGACTTTGTGATGAATATAGTTTAACAGCATGGAATGACCAAAATTCAAGTTACCCTAGAGGTTGTCCAAACAAATTTCCACCAGCAGGTTTAGGAAATATAGATATCAACGGATTTTGGGTAAATAATAAAACAGTAAGAAAGAGTTTGCCCGATCAAATATTCTATTTTGATTCATGCGAAGAAGCAATTGAAAACGAGAGCATTCTAAAAGAAAAATTTGAATCCAAATACTGTTTCATAATCTGTCCAAGCAATGACCCATCTAGAGTAAACTGTGATCGGTCGTTTTATAATTTTATGGATAACAAATATCGCTCCTGGATCGACAAAAGTACCTATAGTTACCTCCTAACTCAGTTTGCCACAACACCCCTTTTCTTTTCATCCATTTTGTCCAGAGATCTTGACCAAGTTGCCTATTTTTCTTATTCGGACAAATCCTTGCTTCTTTCCGGCCTTACTGACAAGAATGGAGAAGTAACCCTCCAAGACTTTTATATTATAGATGGCGAGCAGAAACAAGACATTCTTGCAGGAGACTACTCTTTGAAACTTTTGGATTCCCAAAACAATGTTTTGCTTAACCAAAGCTTTGGAGTTTCCTTTACACTACAGTCAAACCCGCCAATTGACCTGAACACAAGCGGATTTGTCTTCACAGTACCATTTATTGAAGAAACAAAGACTATTGAAGTAACCTACCACGGCGAAACAAAAGCACAACGCATTGTTTCAGACAACCCCCCAACAGTTTCAATAATTTCACCAAACGGCGATGAAAAATGGAACGGAATTAGAACAATAAGATGGAACGCAAGCGATGAAGACGACGACAACCTCAGTTTCGTACTCCAATACAGCAATGACACTGGCAGCACATGGAATCCGATTGCCATGAACCTAAGTAAAACAAATTATGACCTCAACGTTGACATTCTAGAACCAGGTGACACTTATAAAATCAAGGCAATTGCAACAGACGGAGTGCTAACAGGAGAAGCAATTTCAAATACATTCACCATCCAGCCACAAGACTCCACTGACATAGACTCAGATGGTGACGGAGTAAACGACGAATTTGACAAATGCCCAAATACGATTAGAGTACTAGAAGTATACGGCTGCTCTTGCAAGCAAATACTGGAATTAAAACCAGGCAAGGATAAATGCGAACTAAAAAACGGCTGCTCTCCAGGTACAATAAAAGTTTTCAAAAAACAAATAGGCTGGGCAAAAAACCTGTTTGAATAACTATTTTATTGGAATGAAAAAGAAAAAGTTAAGCCAATGCTGAAAACAGCATTAGCTTCTTTCCAAAACAATAGCACAACACTTACCTTTTCCTTCACATATTTTACACGCATTCTTAATACTTGTGCCTTCCCAGCTTCCGTCACCAGTCTCAAGCTTGTATTCTTCAATGTCATTATTAAGCTCATCCAAGTTGACATTGCAGACAACCGCAAGCATTACAATCTGATTACTGGAACCATAATATATAAGCCTTTGATTATCACTAGCAGTTTCGCATCCAATGCATTCAAAACCGTTTACAGAATCTTCTTCAAACTGTCCTGTACTCATGCAAATCTGGTCCTGACTTATTGGCAGCCTCTCCACTAGAGTGCTTGCTGTAAGCACGTCACCTGGCCTGAAAACAACCTCTGGCGTATATTTTAATGCGCCAAGCGAACCATCAAGGTCTGTAAGCAAAGGCATTATTTTATTCAAGGGGGCGTCCCAATCATCTGTTTGAATTGTTGGATCCAAGATTCCAAAAATCACTATTGCAAAAATTACTAGTGCAGCAATCATTACAATAAGCAACTTAAAAGTGTGGTGTGCTTGCTCTTTATTATTCAAAAAAATCACCTAATTAAAAAAAAGACTTCCTTGTATTTAAAGGTTATTTTACTAGGCTACTCACCGATTGCTTACAAGACAACAAAAGAATTCTAAATAACAACCCCTTCGTTCTTACAATTTAAATATAATTTTCCATGAATAAATTATATCAAAAAAGTAATTTAATGACTTGCCTGTTTAATAATATTAAAAACATTCATTGATTCGTTAAGAATAACTTAAAATACTTGAATTGCGTTATTGTATTGTGTGATTTTAAATGGCTGAAGAAAAAGACCTATTTGACGATGTTTTCGGAGAAGACAGGGAAAAAGCTGCTGCTGAAAAGACAAATGAAGCTGAAGAAACAGCTGAAGAAAAGCCAGTAAAAGTATTTGGAACCCCTGACAAACCAATTGAGGAGGATTCAGTAGAAGAGTCAAAAAAAGAGGAAAATGAAGAAGGAGATCCTCTTGCGCCTGCGCCTCCACCTGAAACACCTGAAGAATTAGAAGAAAAGCAGGATGATGAGAAAAATGCCTTAAAAGATGGCAAAAAAGAGGCAAAAACAGAAAAAGCAAAGGAAAAAACAGGTCAAAAAGGCAGAAAAAAGCCCAAAATAAAGATGATTGCTGAAAAGCCTTTGAATGAAAAAATTAAGAAAATTGTGGTTGCAAAAGCAGTAAAAGCTGCTGAAAAGGACGATATTCCTCCTGAAAATGCCAAGGTTTTGGTTGAAAAAGAGACAGGAACAAAAGAAGTTGGAATAAAAGAAGGTGAAAAATTACCAGAAGGCGAGGTTGCTGAAGAGGTTCCAAAAGGACCTTTTGTAAAGCCAGAATTGAACTTTTTACAGGATGATGAAGGAAAAGCATTTATTGGAAGAAAAAAAAGTGTTTTTCAAAAGTACGGGGACGAAGCAGCTCTTTTTGTTGGGAGGGTTGGAGAAAAAGATTTAGAGAACAAAAATATTTACATGGACAGTTTGAATCCACACGTTGTATTTGTATGTGGTGCAAGAGGAAGTGGAAAATCTTATGTTTTAGGAGTAATTGCAGAAGAGCTTGCAATGAAAAACAAGAACGTTGGAGTAATTGTAGTTGATCCTGTTGGAGTCTTTTGGGGAATGAGATATCCAAATAGAGAAACAAGAGAGTTGGAGTCTCTTGCAAAATGGGGTTTGTTACCACAGGGTCTTGAAAATTTAAGAGTATTTGTTCCAGAAGGAGTTGTTGACCAGGTTCCAAAGTCAACCTATGATGCAACCTTTAGTATGCCACCAGCACTTTTAACAACAGAAGATTGGTGTCTTACTTTTGGAATTGAAAGATTTAGTCCAAGTGGTTTGTTAATGGAAAAAGGACTTGAAAAAGTCAAAAAAGGATATACAAACAAGGACGGTAAAAAAGTCAAGGGAAAAAAGGATTTGTTTTCAATAGAAGATTTTATTAGATGCTTACAGACAGACGAGGAACTTAATAGTGGAGAAAGAGGTTACAAACCAGACAGTATCAGAGCACTTGTTAGTAGATTTGATGCTGCAAAAAACTGGGGTGTCTTTAACAGTCTTGGAACACCTTTAGTAGAATTAAGCAGAGAAGGACAATTGACAGTAATTGATACTTCGTTCCTTGAAGACAATGTTTCAGCACTTGTTATTGGAATTCTTTCAAGAAGAATTTTGGCAGCAAGAAAGGTTAGTACAAGAAGAGAGAGTGCTGAAAGATTTGGAAAAGAAGAAAATGTTGACCACTTGCTTGAATTTGGAGTTCCTCCAACCTGGCTTTTTATTGACGAAGCACACACTCTTATTCCAAGCGGAAATGTAATGACTCCTGCAAGCAATGCACTTATTGAATATGTAAAACAAGGAAGACAACCGGGATGTTCTCTTGTTTTTGCAACACAACAGCCAAGTGCAATTAATACAAAAGTTTTAAGCCAGCTTGACATTGTGATTTCGCACAAGCTTGTTTTTGATGACGATGTTAAAGCAGTTTACAAAAGGGTTCCTACTCTGGTTCCAAAACCTTATAAGAAAAGCAATTTTATCAAAACACTTCCTGTTGGAATTGCCCTAACAGGTGATAGAAGAGAAGAAACTACCCGTGCCTTTATTATGAAAATAAGGCCAAGAATGTCACAACACGAAGGAAGAGAAGCTGAAACAGTTGAAAGAGATTTAAAGCTTGATGATGAAAAAGTTTTATTGCTTGGAGTTGAAATGTCAAAAAACAAACTTGACCAGATTGGAAGTTTGCCAACTGCAACTATTAATCAGGTTGTTGCAACATTAAATGCAAAATATAAATCAAACATTGAATTAGGAGAGGTTCTTGAAAAGCTTGAAGAAGAAGGAGCAGTAATTGATGAAGAAAATAGTACTATAAGTATTCCTGGAGAAGTACAGGATGAAGCACTTGCAGAAGAACTTGTTGGAGAAACAGAAAAAGAAGTTGAAAAAGAAGCCAAAGCAGTTTTTCCGGAAGAAAGTATTGAATTGCTTGCATTTCCTGCTTCAATTAATGAAGAAAAAGCAAGACAAATGTTTAACAAAGTTCGAAAGAAAAGGCTTTTGGGACTTTTTGGAAGTGAGGAAGCAATTGAAAACATGCAGTTGCGATATATGCCAATTTACAGAATTGAATACAATGCATTTGATACAAAAAAGACTTTTAGAAAATCGGTTGCTTTTGTTAACACAATTACCGGAGAATTTATTCACTTTGACGGAAAGAAAAACGGATTTATTGAAAGCAACGGTCTTGCAGTAATTGACAAACTTAGCAAAAACGAATTAAAGCTTTTGATGTTGCTTGACAGAAAAAAAGAAGCTGAAGCAATTGTTGAAGAATTCGGAGAAAGCAAAGCGCTTGTTAAAAGAATTTTACAAAGTCTTGAAGAAAAAGGTTTTGTGTTAAAAGAAAACGTAAAAGGAACAGACTTTTACAGTCTTACAAGACCGCTTGAACTTCCTCCAATTCCAACACATCCAATGCTCTCGTCTCTTGAAAACATTCCTGTTTTAAACATTGAGGCAATGAGCCTTATGAGAGAAGGAATTAGCAGAGAAAATATTGGAAAGAGTATGCAAAAGCTTTGGGAAAATGTGGTAATCAAAAAAACAGACCTTGTTTACTTACCAGTATATGAAACATTTTTGCGAAAAAAGGATGGGAGCGTAAGAAAGATTTTTATTGAAGGCGTAACAGGCAATTTGATAAAATTAGGAAACAAGCCCAATTAAAGTTTTTCCAAGTTTTTTAGGATCGTGCCTTAACAACTGTTGTTTTGTTGACTTTTTCTTTGAAAAAACAGGCTTTTCAATTATATCAGCTGATACTGCCTTTGGCTTTTTTCTATTTTTTACCAAATCATTTTTTACAAAAAAGCTTTGTGCTTCTTTGTATTTGTCAAGAATTTCCTTGCTTGGTTTTTTGTTATTGAATACAACAAAATCCAAAACACCTTTTCCCAAATATTTTTCAAGCTCTTTAACATGCTTTGAAATAGTAAAACCATGTGTTTGATTAACTTGTGTCATAACGTTTGCAACATAAACCTTTTTGCCCTTGCTTTTCTTCAAAGCTTCTTTCATTCCTTTTACAAGCAAATTTGTTACAACACTGGTGTAAAGACTTCCTGGACCAAGCACAATCAAATCAGCTTCTAAAACTGCCTTTTTGGCTTCTGGTAAAATTTTTGCCTTTGGTTTTAAATAAACTTTTTTAATCGGAGACCTTTTAGCAATCTTTTCAGGCAA
>DAOWAC010000131.1 GCA_030634785.1 Chloroflexota bacterium
AAGAACTTCAATTTCTTTTGAATCTGTTTCTCCCAAAGTAAATCTTTCATTGCTTATTGCAAGATCTGATTCAAGTCTTATACTGTTTGATACTCCGCAGCCGTTTGTTTCAACAACAAATGAATCAACATCCTCTGGTTTAATTCTTAAAATGTCTTTGCTAAATGAAATACAATCAATTAAGTTTACTACAACAAGTTCTGCAAAGAGTTCATCTGAAAGTTCTTGTGCACCCTGCTCTGTTGGATTTTCTGCCTTAAATACAATTTCTGCAATTCCCTTTCCATTAACGCCTCCGTTTGGAGAAAATTCAAGAATTAAAGAAATGCTTTCTTCTGGTTCAAGCAATCCTGCAAATGTTTTTCCATATCCTGACCTTAACTCAATTGAATTGGTTGGAGTCCTGATTGAAAATGTGCCTGTTTGGTTTGATTCCCAGTTAACCTGTGCTGAAACATTTCTTAATGAAACAGCAGAGCCTGAAATACTACAATTGTTTTGCACTTCAAGTTCTATTTCTATTGGATTTCCTTCAGTGCTCGACTTCCATTCCTTTTTTGTAATTGTAAAACAGCTTGGGTCATCAACTTCTCCACCAAGCCCTATGCTTATTTTTACTGGAACAACTTTTGTCCATTCATTTTCAAATGCTTCTGTTGTAATTGCAAGTTCTGCTTCTAACTGCTTTCCTTGTTGTAGTTTTTTGCCTTTTTCTGAAAGGAATGTTGAAAGCTGGAATTCATTAACCTTTCCTGCTTTGATTGTTTCTCCTTCGTAAGTAAAAAGCCAATTTTTTACTCTTTGTTCATCAATCAAACCATAAAACTGACCATTAAGCTGCATTTCTTTTATCTTAAGGTCAAAGGAAGTAATGTTTTCAATACTAAACTGGTCCTGTGTTTCAGGAATTGTTTTTGCATTCAATGCAACACCTATTGTTGAAGGATCTACTTCTATTACTTCTGGATTTACATCAAGCACTTTTTCAAAGCTTGCATAATCTGGCTTTCCGACAATAAGAGTTATTTTTTCTCCTGGTTGAAGTGCTGGAAGGTTAAGTATTGCAATTCCTCTGCTGTTTGTAAGTTTTTCGTCAACAACTGTTCCAAACCTGTCTTTTGCTTTTACAAGTGCTTCGCTAATTTCTGCACCTGTTGCTTTATCTTTTGCAGTAACCTTAATTGTGTTTTCAATTCCGCTTGGAAGTATTTCTGGTTCAACAACAACATTCATTTCCTTGTTTGAAACAATGTTCATTGCAATTGTTTTACTAAAGCTTATTCTTTGACCGCTTCTTACTTCTATTTTAAGCAAAGCAATTCCGCTTTTTTGCGGAGTAAAATTAATAATTCCTGAAATGCTGTTGTTTGGCAAAAAGTCTCCTGACTCAACCCATTCAGTGCTTTTACCCTGAACCATTCCCTGCATTGTCTGGTTTTGTGCTCCGTAAATTGTATAATTTTGAAGCAGAAGAACTCCGTCTTCGTCTGAAATTTCTGTTTCAGAATCCATATAAGAATTTTCTTTAAATTCTGAATTGTTCAGTATCGAAAACGTAAGCTTGTATGGTCTAAATACACTTCCTGAAAAGCTTTGGTTTGCATTGTATGCCAAACCATCTTCTTCATCCAAAATACTTGCACTAAAGCAAAAGCTTTCGTCACAAATTGTTTCAATGTCCAGTTGGAAAATTTCCTGCTTTGCAGTTGCATAAAGTCCTGATTTTCCTGCAATTGATTCTGCTTCTCCTAATTCAAGGTCAACAGGGTCACGTTTGTATTTTTCGTTTTCTTCACCCCATGCTCTGTAGAAAAGATTTAATTGGTCTCCCAAATTTGCTGTTTCTTTTAATTTAACTCCTGCTCTTACCTGAACAATTCCTGAAGAAGGCGCAGTCCATCTTAGATTTGTCCACTTTGCATCTCCGCTTGTAATATGTTCTGAGTCAAGTGCATAACCATTATTTTTATTGTAAGAAGTTGCTTTTATAATTTCAACATTTCCAGGAGCATTAATGCTTGTTAATACAATTTTGTCAAGCTCCATTGCTTCCTTATCGCCTGTTCTTATATGCATTCCAATAGAATCATAATTTTTGTTTGCAGGAATTTTTAATTCAAACAAGGCTTCGTATTCTTCGCCTGGTCCAATATTTGTTGCCCGCTTATTGTCTTTGTACATTCCTTTAAATTCAATTTCAACTTCTCCCTGTAAAATTTCCCTTTCAAGAACTGCATCAATAAACTGAACATTGTCTGCTATAACAGGGACAATTGTTGAAGTAAAATTTGTATAACCGTTTTTGCTTGCAATAATGTAAACCTTTTTGTCAGCTCTTGTAGTAAGCTCTACCATTCCATTAATATCCTGAACAGGCATTGAACCTCCGCCAATTGGCCTGTTTGTTAAAGCATCAACAAATGCAACTTCTGCAAACTGTACCGGCATTCCTTCTTTGTCAGAAACCTTTACTCTTATTGTTCCGTCTCCTGCAATAAGTACTACTGTAAGTACTGTGCTTGAAGCTGCTCTTTCAATAAAGTGTGCCGGGTCACTCCAGCCACTGCTGTTTTCTTTAAATGCAAATGCTTTATAGTCTCCGCTTGGAACTCTTGAAAATTCAATCACTCCGTCAATATCTGTAATTCTGGTTCCAAATCCAACACTAAATCCTTCAGCATTGTATAATCCGACTGTTGCATACCTTACAGGATTTCCTGACTGGTCAAGAACTCTTGTTTCCAAAGTTC
>DAOWAC010000037.1 GCA_030634785.1 Chloroflexota bacterium
TATTCTTCAAAAACCTTCATCCATGCATCAAGACTCTGTCCTTCAGGAGTCGGAAAAACAGGAACAAAAACTTGGTGCCCCAATTTTTCAAGCTCTTCCTTAAGCCATGGAAACCAATTCTCTTCAGGACTTCCAAAACTTCCATGAATAATTATTACATTCATTCAATTTTCTCCAACATTTTTCAAAAATTCTTTTACAATTTCCTTTGCTTCTTCCAGGGAAGTGTACTCTTTCAAAGTGAAACTTGGCACCTTTTCTTTGGTGATTCCTCTAATCATTGTGGACAGATTGTTTGGCCAGTAATCTTTTTCATACAATGCAAGAACCGGAATTTCCTTCAATCTCATTCTTGGTCTGAGGTAAGCGTGGGCAAGTTCAATGCCTGTGCCAAGGCCTGGTACAGAAACCTCAAAGATTGCCGCAACTATGTCTCCTTCTATTATATCAATTGGTTTGTTCCTGCCATAAATTGTTCTTTCAATGCCTTCTCTGGGAATTTTCCCAAACTCTTTTTCAAACATTTTTGTGGCCTCTTCACGGTTCCTGCTTGTAGTATGTTGTGTCGGAACCCTAAATCCCTCTGCTTTAATTGCATCAATAAGAAACCTGTGAACCTCAATTCTTCCGGTTCTGTCTCTCACGCCCTGAATCGCACCACCATAAAAAACATTCATTTAAACACTTCTATAAGTTTTTCAAGGTTATTAAAGTTTTTAAAAAGATAATCAGGTTTTTCTTTTTCAAGATCTTGAATTGTTTCTTTTCCTGTTGCCACTGCAACAATTTTCACACCTGCTTCTTTTGCACACCTGACATCTCTTACAGTGTCTCCAACCAAAAAAATATCATTTTTTTTAAATCCCACACCTGTTTTTTCTTTTACATTTTCAAGAGCTATTTGTACAAGGTCGCTTCTTTTTTGACTCCTGTTACCAAAACCCCCTGCTTTGAAATATTTCCAAATGTCTGCATTTTCAAGTTTTACTTTTGCTTTTTCAAAAGTGTTTCCTGTAAGCAATCCTACCATGTGTTTTTTTTGAATTAATTGTTTTACAAAGTTTTCAACGTTTGGAATCTTTTCAAGCTTTTTGTCCTTAATTATTTCAGTAACAACATTTCCAATATCATTCAATGCTATAAGAAATCTTTTATCATTTTCAGGATTTTTAATTCCTTCAAATACAAGGAGTTCTGCCAAAATTGCCCTGTCTGTTTTTCCCTGCATATCAATATTGTGCATGTTTGTTTCAATTCCAAAATGCTTTTTTATAACTATTTTCCAATAGTCACGACCAACAGCTCCAGATTTCAGTAATATCCCATCAATATCAAAAAGTACTAATTTCATAATTTCACCATTGCAGGGAGGAGGATTCGAACCCCCGAACGCACTAAGCGACAGGCGTCTGAGGCCTGCAGGTTTGACCGCTTCCCTATCCCTGCGTCAAAACAATTCTGCCTACAAAACAATTTAATAGCTTGTTACAGTTGCCAAAATGCAGTTAGACTGTTTGCTGGGTTATTGCAAACATTCCTGCAATTATTATTCCAAACACAATCAATCCAAAAATCTGCCTTTTTATTCTGTGTCTTTTGCCCATTAGTTTCCACAGAATGTTTTTTCCAAACGATTCAAAAAGAATTATAAACACCAAAAAAAGTCCTACTCCACCAACATTTTGCAAAAAACTGCTTGAAAGAAATTCAAGCGGAGTCATTTTTACCAAAAAAAAGGAAACAAGTGCCCAGTCAGCACAAAGTAACCCGTCACGAATTTCTTCTTTGGTAATCATTTCCATTTCACCGATTTTCAATTCTTGCAATTATCATTTTTCATTTTTTCCATTTTGCTTTTTTTTCCATTTTTTTCATTTCGGAAAAAAGCTTTGCAGTTGTTTCCTTGTTGGAACTTGAATGTCCTGCAAAAGTGTAAAACAGTTTGCTTCCCCTAATTTTTTCATGCAGTTTTAGTGCTCCAAGTGGAGAGCAAACCATGTCATAACTGCCGTGGACTATTATTGTAGGAATTTCTGAAAGCTTGTGTGCATTTTTTAGAATGAAGTTGTTTTCCATAAAGCAGTTGTTCAAAACATATTTTGCTTCAAACAATGCGCTTGTTCGCTTTCCTGCTTTCAGCTTTTTTATTATTTTTTTTGGATCTGGTTTCATAACCATCATTGATTGCTCGTAGTAATCCCATTCAAATGCAAATTTTTTCCTTTCCTTTGCATTTTTTGAATTCATTTTTTTGAAATAATATGCGATGCAGTTCTTTCGTTGTTTTTTCGGAACAAGGGAGAGGAATCTTTCTTTTGCTTCCGGAAACAAGTCTTTTACTGGTCCGTCAACAAAGTAATAAATGTCTTTTTTTGAGCCTAGAAAAATTCCCCACAAAATCATTCCTGCAACCTTTTCAGGAAACTTTATTGCAAAGGCAAGTGAAAGGGCGGAACCCCAGCTTCCGCCGAACAAAATTGTTTTTTCAATTCCCAAAAAATCCAGCAATTTTTTCATGTCGTGTACAAGCTTTCCTGTAGTGTTTGCTTTCAGGCTTCCAAAAGGTTTGCTTTTACCGCATCCTCTTTGGTCAAAAAAGACTGCATTAATCTTTTTTGGATTAAAGTATTGTCTTTCCCTTTCCTTAATTTTAGCGCCAGGTCCTCCGTGGACAACCAGAACAGGCTTTCCTTTTGGGTTTCCGCAAAGCTCGTAGTAAATTTTGTGCCCTTCTCCAACCTCAAGCCATCCTGTCTTGTAGGGTTTTTTCTTTGAAAACATCTTTGCCATACCATTACAAAAAGCCCAAACAACTATTTTATTGTTTCGGAAAGAAACCAGGGTGCTCTTGCCTGAGCAAATAGATAATTTTGTTTGCTTCCAACAAAGAAATGCGTTTTTTTTAATGCTTTTCTTAAAGGCAATTGTTTTATTGTTTGTAAGAGCGAGCTCTGTAATTCGTGCCTTCCATGTTGCTGACACGCCCAGCAAGCTCTAAGAACTGCTGTTCTATTATGCTGATGCGTTTAGTCTGCTTTTCAAATTGTTCTTTTAAATTATACATTGCTTTGGTCTGCGTAACTAGGGGTTTGCTTTCAATTATAGTAGTTTTCATAATATACTATTATTTGGAACTGGTTATATACCAATGTTTGCAGCAAAACAGCTTTTTTTTGATAATGCCCCCGCCGGGAATTGAAAAGCCTTTTGCAAGCAAAAGGCTTGCGAAAATTGCAATATGGCGGGCACTATTTCGCTTCGCTCAATAGTGCATGCCCCCGCCGGGAATTGAACCCGGGCCATTGGCTCCGCAAGCCAGTATCCTATCCACTAGACTACGGGAGCAAACAAAGAATATAGTATTTTTGCTTTGTCTGTTTATTTAACTGTTTGCTGTAGTGGTCTTTTGGCTATTTGCTGTGACTGTGGTTTTTGAGGTTCTGGTGGTTGTAGAATTGACAGGGATTTTTCTGCTATTGTTGCATAAATTACTGCGGTTGGTTTGCATAAGAACATTGCCACCATTGAAAAGATTCCTGCAATTGCAAGAGCGTGAAATAGTCCCATTATAATTCCAAGAGGAACGGTTTTTTCAACTGTTTCAATTGCAGGAAATTGTTCTCTTAGTATTCCAATCAAACTGATTTTCTGCATTACTCCTGTTCCTGTTTCGTTTATTTGCTGTTCTATTGTGTTCCTGAATTCAGGGCCTTTAAAGTATTCGTTTGTACCGTCTGCTGTTGCAACAAAAATCATTACGTCAGGGTCTGTTTTTTCTCTGAGTTTTGCATAAGCAGGGTTGTTCAATAAAGCATCCACTGTTGCAATTTGTGTATCAACTATTGCGCTAACCAAAACAGATGTTATTCCTGAATCTCCTCCAATGCTTGGCATTAATGTTTCAACAAATCCTATACCAAATTCGTCGACTTTTTCAAGATATTCTTCGTGTGCTGGTGCAACGTTTGCAAGAATTAAAATAACCAATCCTATTGAAATAATTGAAACAACTTTTCCTGTTGTTGACCAGCTTGTTCTTGCAACAATTCTTGTTTTGACTTCTTTATATTTTGTAAAAGCTTCTTCAATTGCAAAAAAGACCGCAATTATGTAAATGATTCCAATAATCCAAAAACTTTGTAGTGTAGGAAATATTATCATTGAAATTATCAGTGCCAGAAAGCTTGAAATTATTGCAACAATTATTAGATTTATTTTTTCCATTTTTTTTGCAAACACTGTTATTATTGCAACAGGCAATGAGAGTACAAGGAAAAACAAAATAATTGTGCCAATGTTTTCGATAATTTTTTCAAGCACTATATTAAATTTGAATGTAAGCAATTCGTTCAAACCAATGCCTGTCATTCCAAAAATGCATGCAACCAACAATGTTGTAAGAAATATTATTACAGTTGCAATAATCTGCATTTTTCCAAATTTGATTGAATCAATATCAAATGCCATTCTGTAATTTAATGGATTTTCTGATATAAAAGGATTGCTTTTGTTTTGCGTTGGCTTTTCTTTGCTGAATTTTTCAGCAGAGTACTGTTGCCTTAGCATAGCACTGTTGCTTTTCCGTCAAATAGAATAAAGCTTTTTTCTGTCTGTGTTACAATTTTTCCTGGTTGTTCGTGCAATATCGGAAAACCTCTTATTGCTTTTGCTTTGAGCAATTCTCTTATTGCTACTTTGCGCTGGAATTCTGGAAGTTTTAATTTTTCTTCAAGCCATCTTAGCGCAAATGGAAGTGTTTGATATTCTTCTACAATTACTTCAAGCATTTTTCTTGCGTAAACATTTCTTACAAGAACTGGTTTTTCAAGTGCAAAAATTTCACTCTGCATTCCTTCTCTTACATATCCTTCTCCATCTGTTGCAAATGGTTCCAAAGCATAGGCATTTCCTTCTTCTAATTTTTTTGTGCTTCCTGAAGCAATATTTGGAATGCTTGGACTTGCATGTGCTTCATATTTGCCAAGGCCATGGCCTGAAAGGTTTTGAATTGGATTAAAGCCCTTTCCCTTAATTGCCTTTTCTATAACCGTTCCAATTTTTCCAATTTCTGTCTTGTCTGCAGCAATTTTCAAAGCCTCTTCCAATGCAAGTTCTGTTGCCTCAATCATTTTTGCATGAGAATTGTCAAAATTTAAAGTAAAAGCAGTGTCGCAAATAAAGCCATCAACATGGGTTCCCAAATCAACTTTTAAAACATCTGATTCTTTCAAAACAAGGTCACAACCTGTTCCTGGTGTAAAATGAGCCGCATTTTCGTTAATACTCAGGTTTACAGGAAATGCATGATTTGCTTTCCCTTCACCCAGTATTTTGACGCTTTTTTCTATATTTAACGCGATTTCAAGCAGTTTTTGACCTACTTTAATGTCTTTTTTGGCTTTAGAAACCACTTTTTTAGCTATTTGCCCTGCTTGAATGTATTTTTCTGCTTCTTCTTTTTCCATCAAAAAAACCCCTAAAATGGCCTGTTTTTCAAAAAAATGATAAATTATTTATCCTAAAACAAGCTTAAAAAGCAAACCTTCAGTTTTTCTTAAGCCATTGAGGTACGTCAGATTGTTCTTCTTCTTCAGCAGGCTTTTTCTTTCTCTTAAACCATGCTTTATTTTCTGCTTCTGGCATTCCAGTCTCTTTTCCTTTTTCAACAACCTGTTTTTCAGGACCAAATTCAGCCTTTTTTTCAACAACAGGCTTTTCTTTTTCAACGACTGGTTTTTTTCCAACAGACTTTCTATTTACATTTCCGCCAGTTCCTTTTACAAGTTCAACAAGGTTTTCAAACCTTTTTGACGAATCTTTTGGTCTTGCCTGTATTGTTTTTGGTTTAATTGGTGTATCGTTTGTTTTTTCTTCTATCGGTGTTTTACTTGACGGTTTTACAACTCCAATATGAGTTACTTCAGGAATGACTGGTTTTTCTTCTGGAACAATTGGTTTTTCTTGCACTGTTTCTGGTTCTTTTGTTACTTTCTGTGTTTTAACTGAAGAAAGTTTTTCATCAGTTTTTTCTGCTTTAAGCATTTCAATTTCTTTTTCAAGTGCCTCTATATTCTCACTTGGTTTTGTTGACTGAACTGATTCTGTTGCTTCAACTGGTTGTGTTGGTTCACTTGGTTTTTTTTCAATTTCTGGCTTTTTTTTCTTTTTTAAAAATCCAAACAATCCTGCCTTTTTTTTTGCAGGTTTTTCTTTACCAACTTCTGCTTGTGCAGTTTTTTTACCTGGCTTTTTCATCCCTGCAGGAATTTCTTTATCTGGCACTGTCTCTTTTTTTGTTTCAGTTTGTTTTACTTCCTGTTTTGCTTCTTTTTTTTCTTCAGGTTTTGCTGCAACTGTTTTTGCTGCTGGTTTTTCATATCCATTTGTTTCTTCAACCATCCAAGGAGGCTTTTCTCCTCCTTCTGGTGTTTGTTGTTGTCCTTGGCTGAGTTCTTTTTCAGCTTTGACCATTTCTTTATCAGTAATTTTTTCGCCTTTTTTGTCCTTTTTTTCTTTAGGCTTTTTAGGTTCTTTAGGTCCGTTTTTTTTCTTTTTGATAAATATCATAATTCCTAGTATTACTATTATTCCAATAATTCCTGCTACTGCAAAAATTACAAAATCATTAAATTAAGCTGGGAGTCCTGGAATTGTTGAACCTGCTTCAACAGTAAGGGTTAGGGTTTGTTCAAATACTGTTCCGTTTTCTGTTAGTCCGCTTACAGTAAAAGAATAGTTTCCTGGTTCTGTTGATTCAGGTATTTTAAAAGGTCCAAGTATTGCAGGGCATTGTTCTGGCGGTATTGATACTGGTGGAATTTCAAGATTGTTTTCAATTGAAAACAATTGAATCGAATCTTCGCATTGTAATATTATACTTATCTCTTCGCCTATTGCAATTTTTTGTGCTGAAAGTGAAGCTTGTGTTCCTCCGATTGGTGGCGGCAGTGTACCTGCTTCAACTACCCCAATTGTTTTTTTGCTTGTTGAAGACATCGCTTGTGTTTCTGCTGTTAGTACTGCATTAAAAGAGCCAGGTGTTAAATATACATGGGTTGCATTTGTGTCAAACAATTCTGGTTCTGAACCGTCTCCAAAATCAATAGTGCATGTTACTGGCGATCCTCCTGTATCACATCCTCCTGTGAACAAAACTAAGAAAGGGATTGTTCCTGATTGTGTTTTCACTTCAAGATTTGTCAGTGGTTTGGAATCACATGTTTGATAAATATAAAAATAATTACAGTCGGAATTACCAACACATTCTATTTTTGCGTCGTTGTTTAAATCAATGCCTTTTGCTTTAACTTCTTTTGAACTTTCTTCAAGGAATCTTATTTTTGTTTTGTTGCCATCCATTGAAAGTTTGGCACAGCTGTTTATTATTCCTAAAACATTGTCAATAATGCTGTCGCTTTCAAGTACAAACAGTTCTTGTCCTTCTACTTCAATATCTCCTGTAAATCCCTGTAGTAACGAATTGTCAGACATTGAAATCGCATTTACTTTTACTCCTGTTGGTTTATTGCTTTCTCTTCCAATAATTTTGCTGTCTTCAAGTTTAAGCGTTCCCTTAAGTATTATTTTTCCTGGCTTTCCTCCAATTCCAATAATGCTGCTTCCATCTTTTAATGTAAAATTGTCTGCTTGAATTAATTGAATTGTTTCACTTATGGTATATGCTAAGTTTCTAATGCTTGAATTTTCTTCAAGATAAATATCTGAATCAGATTCAATATATCCTCTTAGGTTTTCAATAAAACTATTATCTTTTACAATAATTCCTGTTTCTCCATTTTCAATTTTTATTGCTGTTTCGTCAAAACTTCCAATTTCTCTGATATAGCTTCCTCCTTCAATTGAAATGTTTTCTGCTTTAATTGATCCAATGTTTTGAAGATATCCACTATTTGAAAGTGTAATGTTTTTTGCTTTTAGTTCTTTTACATTTTCAATAAACGAGCTTGTAAGAGAAAGTGTTCCTTCAATATCTATTTCCATTTCTTTTACAGGGTTTCCTGAAATGTGAACAGCAAATGCGTTATCAGGTCGTTCAAGCGTAATGTTTCTTATACTTTTTCTATTTCCTAATGGTGCAATTGAAATAAAATAATTTTGCAAGCCTCCGATTCTTTGCTTGATTGCTGTTTGATTTGAAGTCCTTAAAGGAGTTGCTAAAGCCTGATTAAAGTCGTGAACTGTATTGGTGTCTCCTGTGAGTGTAAGGTCCCAGATAATATTCATTCCTTCAGGTTCTATAAATCTGAGGTTGTCAGAAACGTTTATTACAGCGCTTTTAAGTTTCCATTCTACTGTTTCCAGTCTGTCATGGATATAATCTCCATCTTCCAGTATTTTTTCCCAAAAACCGTCTATATCCTGTTGTGTAAATTCAATTTGTGAAGTAGTAATATTGCATATAAAAGTAACCTTGTTTGCGTCAGAAACTCTGTTAACAGAATCACATAATTCATATACTGCGCTGGCACTGCCTAGTAAAAGAATGAAACATAAAGCCAAAAACAGAATTCTTGCTTTCATCCTATCCTTTTACTTCTTTTCCAA
>DAOWAC010000139.1 GCA_030634785.1 Chloroflexota bacterium
AAAGTAACTTTGTTTGTGTCAGAAACTCTTTCAACAGAATCACATAATTCATATACAGCGCTGGCACTGCCTAGCAAAGAAATGAAACATAAAGCCAAAAACAGAATTTTTGCTTTCATCCTATCCTTTTACTTCTTTTCCAAATAAAAGGCTTTTCTTTAGCTGAAAAAGGCAAGTTTGTGTTGTTTTCCGCCTTGAATTAAATCTTCTTTACTATAACCCAATTCTCTCATTATTTTTATTACTGCCGGAACAACCTGGTGTTCTATGTAATAATCTGCATCATAATTTCCTTCGTTAACATATTCCTGCAATTGTGCTTTGTCACTAATACTCTTTCCGCTCTTAGTAATGATATAACCTATAACGCTTCCAACATCAATTTCTTTTCCTTTTACAACTGCTTTTTTTGCTGCAGCAACATGCGGTCCAATAGCTGCATATTTGTCAAGCTTTCTTTTAATCTGTGTAAAAACAACAAGGTCTGAATTGCTTACCTTTCCATCTCTTAAATCATCAATTGTTTTTCTTATTTTTTTCAAAGCCTTTTCAGGATTTCCTTCTGCAAGCACTGACGTGATAACAGACTTTTGAGTATCTTTTGCAATTGAAGACCAGTCACGTCTCACATATTCAAAGCCAACAATTTTTAAATTTCCATTGTAATCAATCAAAGCATATTTTTTCTTTGCTCCTTCGCCTGATTCTTTTGTGACAAAAATTCCTCTTTTGAAAAATCCTTCAAGCTCTAAGTTCATTACTCCTGGAAGCTGTTTATTAATTCTTTCAACAAATGGCTCAACTTCTTTTTTATTCATTCCTTCAGGAATTGTCAAAAATGCGGAATCTGTATCTGAGTAAAGCAAACCAAACCCTGCTTTTTCAGCTTCTCTACCAACCCATTGAACATACTGTCTTGCCCAGGCAGTAATTGCTGAAGCACATTCTCTTGAATAAAGCCTGCTTCTGCTGTAGCCAAGATAACCATAAAAAGAATTTAACAAAATCTTCAAAGCATGTTGTCTTGCATTCAACAACAGGAATTTTTTGTCTTTTTTGTCAAGTGCTTTTGCTTCTTTTTTTATCTTCATTCTTTTTTCAAACAACGATTTCAAAATCTTTGGAACAAGTCCTTTTTCCTTTAAACAAAACCAATGTCCATTTGGAGAAATATTTTCTTTTTCACATTCTTTATGGTCGCATTTTAAACTGTCAGGGCTGACATTGTGGCTGATAATAATTGTAGGATAAAGCGAACTGAAATCCAAAACTGCAATGTTTTCATGCAATCCTGATTCAGGTTCTTTAACATATCCGCCTTTTATCGGATGCATTAGCCTTTGCTGAATTGCAGCGTCATCCGGTTTGTTTGCAATCAGTCTGTTTGTTTCCCTGCACTTGTCCATTATAAGATATTCAACAAGCATTGAAGCGCTTGCTCTTCCAACTTCAAAAAGTGTTTGTTTTACAAGTCTGCACAATTCTACTATAAGTGGAAGATATTGTTCTGCAATTTTAAGAGTATATTCTGAATCTTCTGCGCAATAATCTGCAAGCCTGTCAATTCCTTTTCTTTTATCCCAAAGACTGTTAATTTCATCAGATTTAATCTTTTCTTTTTCAACATTGTAAAGTCTTGCAACAACACTTTCCAAATCAAACTTTATAAGACTTACAACACCAAACCTTGACAAAAAACGAAGCATTTGATAAACATCCAAATGCTGTGTTCCAACTACCTTAACTGCGTCGTTTCTTCCCTTGCTTCTGGTTTTTGGTTCTGAACCATCTGCTCCAATACCAAACCTTAATCCAAACTTTGCAGTCCTGTCTTTAAGATATGGAAAATCAAACATGTCTCCGTTATATGTTGTAACAACATCAAGTTTTCCTCCGCCGAGTCTTTCAGTTAATTCTTTTATCATTTCTTTTTCATCTTTCAGGCACTCGACTCTTTTTGAAGAAAAACCTTTGCCATAACTTAGTACAATGCTTTTTTTTGGAGTTGCAAAAGACGCCATTAAAATAGGATCTTTTTTTGGGTCTGAAAAACGACCAGGACTGTATGTTTCAAGGTCATAAGCAGCAGATGCAAACTTTGGTTCTGTAATTTCAAAAAGTTCTGCTTTTTTAACATTGTCTCCTTCGACTTCAAGAATTGCTCCATTCATTGGCTCAAGCTCATGCTCCAAAAGCCATCTTTTTGCAAAAGGAATATCGTGCTCTGATTTTTCAATAATATCAGGCAAACTCTCTATATCATTTCTTGCAATAATAAGATCCTGTACATTTTCAAAAAACAGCTTTAAAACATTGTCAGCATTTTCTTTTTCCACTTTTTCAATTGACGTTATTCTGGTTCCTTCTCCAAACACTGTTTCTTTCAGTGTCTTTTTTGCCTTTTCAAAATCGTTTACTCTTACAAAAAAATACGGCTTAAAACCCTCATCTTTGTAAATTCCAATTCCTTTGTCTTCTCTTAAAAAA
>DAOWAC010000122.1 GCA_030634785.1 Chloroflexota bacterium
ATGTTCCTTTCTTAGATTCTTTTTCAGAAAGTTGTGTGCAATAACTGTCGCTTGTGTTGTTTCTTGTCATTTGGCAGAGAATTAGGGCGTCTCCATGCTAATTTGTTAAAACCATTGCAGGTCGTCTTTTTGTCTTGCTTAAATCAGAGAAAGGAAATGGAATTACTACAATGTCTCCCTTTACAAATTTTTCCATGCTTCTTCCTCTTCCTTTGAAAGCCAGTCCTTTGCCAGGCTCTTCTCCGATGCCAACAATGTGAATGATTTATCTTTCAGTAAGGGGTCAAGTTTGCTTAAGGTGGCTTTTCCTTCTTTTTCAATAAGCAGCAACTTGCTTCCCTGGCTTACACTCATTTCTTCCCTAACTTTCTTTGGCAAAACGACTTGCCCTTTCTTGCTTACAGTAATTATTTCTATCTGTGTCATACTACTATTGTTATAGTAAACAATTTATAACTGTAAGTCCTATCTTACAAGTAAGTCTCATTCCCATTCAATTGTGCCTGGTGGCTTGTTAGTAAGATCAAACAAAACAGAACCAATTCCTTCCAAAGCCATTACTTCGTTAGTGATTTTTTGCAAAACTTTTTTGTCTAATGGAAAAAATCTTGCAGTCATAGCTTCCATACTATCAACAGGTCTTAAAACAATTGATTCACCACCACCATTAATTGCTAGTGGAACCATTACTGTTGGAAACTGCCAAATATCACGCATTAAATCTGCATCAGCAACAGCTCTCATTACAATATTATCTGCTTGTTGTAAAAGAGAAATTCTTTTCCTTGTTAACGTAGCTTTAATCAACTCAACCGAGTCGATAGTATCAGGGGCAAAGAGTCTTAGAACACGATTGATTTCTTTTATTTCATTGGTAATCTTAGTGCTTGCCTTTTCAAACATTTTCCAATCGCCTTCTCCAATCAAAACACAGGGTAGCGCATAAGTTCTTGCATCACCCTGCACTCCAACGCTTTTAATTGGCAAAACCTTTGTCTGTAAACCAAATTCTTTGGCAATAACCTCTGCTCTTTTCTGAATATTGGTCAAATCTTCTGAATTTAAAATACCACTAGAGCAAAGGCATCTGATTGCCAAACCAGGACCTGGAAAAGGGTGTCTCCAAACTAGTTTTTCAGACAAACCAAGTTCTTCTCCAAGTTCTCGAACCTCATCTTTGTATAAAAGATTTAATGGTTCTACTACAAGACCTGCATCAACCAGCTTTTTGATTGAATCAACTCTGTTGTGGTGAGTCTTTATTGTAGCAGCATACTTGCTTCCTGCAGTTTCAATAGTATCAGGATAAATAGTTCCCTGTCCAAGCAGCCATTTTTCAGGATTTAAATCAAGATTTTTTAATTCCCTGTTTTGAATATCAATAAACTTTTGTCCAATTGCTTTTCTTTTTTCTTCAGGATCAACCAGGTCTTGAACGCATTCAAAAAACTCTTTTTCAGCATTTACAATATGAAAGTTTCCAAACCCAAGTTTTTCAAGCTGCCTTCCAACCCAATTGCTTTCATTCAGTCTCATAAAACCTGTGTCAACATGCAGTGCATAAACTCTTTTGCTTCCAAGTGCTTTGTGTAACAATGCAAGTGCTACCGTACTGTCTACGCCGCCTGAAGCAAGTAAGAAAACATTTCTGTCACCAACCTGTTCTTTTATTTCCTTGCATTTCATTTCAATGTAATTTTTCATAGACCAGCTTTTTTTACACTTGCAAATGCCTAAAACAAAATTTTCCAAAATCTTCAAACCATTAGGTGTGTGAGTAACTTCTGGATGAAATTGTAATCCAAAAAAGTTTTTCTCAGTGTTTGCAATTGCTGCAGTATTACAATCACTTGTTTTTCCAATTGCTTTGAAGCCTTGAGGCAATTCTTTTACTGTATCACCATGGCTCATCCAGACAGTTTGAGTATGATTCAAACCTTCAAACAATGGCTTTTCTGTTTCAATTTCCAATTCTGCTGTTCCAAATTCTTTTACTTTGCCTTGTTCTACTTTGCCTTCAAGAAGCTGGCACATTAGCTGATGTCCATAACATAATCCTAGAACAGGTTTTCCAAGTTTAAAAATTTCCTTTGAAACCTTTGGTGCACCTTGTTCATTTACAGAACTTGGTCCTCCGCTGAGAATTATGCCCTTACAGTCCTTCAAATTGTTTAAAGAATCCGATGGCAAACCTATTTCAGAATAAACATTCAATTGTCTGATTCGACGACATATTAAGTTAGCTGTTTGACCTCCAAAATCAATTACAATTATTTTATTCTTGTTCTCCATAAGAAAAATGGAGAGGAAAAGAATTTAAGCCAAGCCTTTTTTTTATGTAGCAAATTTCGCGAAAGATATTTAATAAGAAAACCAGCATTTGAATACGTGTTGGGAGTTAAGGGGGGCAAGTCAAACTGTTTAAACAGTTCTCTGGCTTGCTTTCCTTACACTTATTTTAAACTTTTTTCCAAAACCGAGCAAACCAAAGGAGGGTTTGCAAGGCCCGTAAAGCTTTGCTTTACTAGGGAGTTTGCAAAAAATCGAATTTGCTAACGCAAATTCATGCTTTAAAGTCCTTTAATTACATTTAAATACATTCCAGCATCTAAATATTTTATACAAGCCAACGTGGCGGAGTGGTCAAACGCGCTCGCCTTGAGAGCGAGAGTCCGAGAGGGCACGCAGGTTCAAATCCTGTCGTTGGCGATAAACAAAAAGTTCAAATACTACTCATAATAATACTAGAAGAGTTTTTAAAAGTTGCTTGGAACTAAAAATAACTAGGTATTCAAATGGGAAAAAACGATTCAACAAGAGACAAAATTAAAATAGCCATAATAGGCGCAGTACTATTTGCTATTGCTTTATTATTATTGGGGCTTTTTGTATGGTATCCAATCCTATTTATTGGTTCTATATATAATATGTCCCCTGCTTTTACTATTTGATTAGATTCATAGAAACCATTTACAGTACTAAAGTCTATAAGAAACACCTCAGAGCCACGAATTAATTTCATGGCGCCTGCATTACCATTAGTATCCATACC
>DAOWAC010000110.1 GCA_030634785.1 Chloroflexota bacterium
AAAAAAGAAGTTAAGAGAAATTGGGTTCAATTAATTTAAATTTGTCTTGCCTGCGACTGGCTTTCCCTTGATTTCCTTCAAACCATTCATGTATTTTTGTAAAACCTTTGGAACAAGAATTGTTCCCTTTTTGGTCTGATAATTTTCAATTATTACACGAAGCATCCTGGTAGTAGCAACCATGGTATTGTTTAAAGTATAAAGAACGGCTTTTTCTCCATTCTTTTTCCTATATCTTATTCCAAGACGCCTTGCCTGATAATCTGTACAATTACTACAGCTCATCAACTCAATATACTTTTCTTCCCTTGGAGACCAGCCGTTAAAATCATATTTTTTAGCAGCAATGCTTCCAATGTCGCCAGTACAAACATTGACTTTTTCAAAAGGAATTTTAAGACCATTAAGCAATACCTCTGAATTGTTTGCAATTTCTTCAAAAAGCTTTTGACTCTGCGCAGGCGTACAAAAAACAAACTGTTCTATTTTGTTAAACTGATGAACCCGAAAAAAACCTCTTTCATCAAGACCATGCTTTCCAATTTCTTTTCTAAAACAAGGGCTTAGTCCAGCATACTTTATTGGCAAATCCTTTTCGTTAAGAATTTCACCCAGATACATTGCAGCCATTGGATGTTCAGAAGTTGCAATTAAGTAAAGGTCCTCAGCCTCTGCTTTATACATTACGTCTTCAAAATCGCCAAGTGAAACAACACCCTCATATGGCTTTCTTCGCATCAGAAAAGGAGGCTGAACAGGAACAAATCCTTTTTTTGCAAGAATGTCAAGCGCATAATGCTGCAAAGCAAGATCAAGCATTACAAGACTTCCTTTCAAATAAAAAAATCCATTACCACTAATCTTTACGGCCCTTTCAAAATCAACTATATCAAGTTCTACTGCAAGCTGGCCATGATGTTTGAGAGGAAACGCTGGCTTTTTTGCCCTGCCGCCTTTTTTCACAACAACATTTTCAGAACCGTCCTTTCCAAAAGGAACAGACTTATCCAAAAGATTTGGAAGCAGCATCAAATAAAAGTCAACTTTTTCTCTGAGCTTTACCATTTCCACTTCCTTTTCTTTAATCTTACCGGCATTTTCCTTAGCAGTCTTAATCGCAGCAGCAGTTGGTTTGCCACTGACATTTGAAAGCTCATTCCTTTTTTGCCTCAGGACATCAACTTCCTGTTTAAGAAAACGCCATTGCTCATCTTTTCTAATCAGGTCTTTAAGCCAAGCAACCTTTTCAGAATTGTGTCTTTTTGCAAGATTCTCCTCAACAAGTTTTGAGTTTTGTCTTATAAGATTTATATCAAGCATTTTTTCACCTAAAATTAAAGTACTAATAAAAATCGTTTGCAACTAATATAAATCTATATGGGTGGACAAGAGATTGCCGTACTAAGATACGGACACAGACTAGTAAGAGATTATAGAGTTACATCCCACTGTTGCCTTGTTGCAAGAGCCTTTGGTGCAAAAAAAGTAATTATTGCAGGCGACGAGGATCCAAGTATAAAAGAAAGTGTTAAAGATGTTGTAAAACGCTGGGGTGGACCGTTTAAAATTGAATTTACAGAAAGCTGGAGAAAAACATTAACCAAATTCCGGAAAAACGGCTTTTTTGTAGTGCATTTGACAATGTATGGACTGCAATTGCAAAAAGAAGAAAAAAAAATTGGAAAAAAGAAAAAAATTCTTATTGTAATAGGCAGCCGGAAGGTCGAAAAAGAAGTTTACGAGGAAAGTGATGCAAACATTTCAGTAACAGGACAGCCACATAGTGAGATTGCAGCTCTTGCAGTAGCCCTTGACAGAATACAAAAAGGAAAAGAACTTGACAAACGATTTTCAAAGTCAAAAATCAAAATCATCCCGCAAAAAAAGGGAAAAAAGGTAAAAAAAAGGAGTTAGTTTAAATCACTTTTGAAAAGTAAGTATGTAGTTGATGCCCTTGCCGACACAAAAAAAATTTATCCGATTACCTTTAGTGCAGGAATTCCTGCGAGGAACAGGAGGCGAGGCGGCTATTGGAGTCGCTGCTTTTTGTGAAAAAAAAGGAAAGAGAGTAACCGATGAAGAAATAGCAAAAAAGATGAAAGTAAAGGTTACTGAAATAAGAACTGTTTTGAACAGACTGCATTACAGAGGAATTGCATGTTATAAGAAAACCAAAAATAAGAGAAATGGATGGTATAATTATACCTGGGAAATTAAGAAACAACGAATTGTTGAACTGATTCTTGAAAAACAAAAAGAAAACATTAAAAAGTTAGAGGAAAAACAGAATTTTGAAAAAGACTACAGCTTCTTTGGATGCAAAAACAACTGCAGCATAGTTCCATTTGAAATAGCAGCAGAATACCAGTTTAAATGCCCTGAATGTGGCAATACCATGAATTCTTTTGATTATACTAAAAAGCTTGTTGGCATAAATAAGCAAATAGATACAATGAAAAAAGAAATCGGACAGCTTGAAAAGATAGTGTAAAAAACACAAAATCTTGGACAGGTTTTAAAACCAACAGAAAAAGAAAAAAGGAAGAAAACATGCCCCCCTAAGCCTTTTTAGAAGCTTAAAAGAGTAGAAATTGAACAGAAGGAGAAATAAAGCAGAAAAAGACGTTTTTGATTAAAAAGAAGTTAAAAGAGTTCTTTTTAAACCTTTTTATATAAGTTTTTATTAAAGCGGGGTGGGGCAGTCAGGAGTGCCCGCTGGGCTCATAACCCAGAGGTCGGAGGTTCAAATCCTCTCCCCGCTACTGGCTCACAAAACCGAATTAAGCTTATTCTTTGAAAGACCCCAAAATCAAGGGGGTTTTGCAACAACTCACAAAGGGACAAAAAAGACTAATTCTGTAAAAATGCCTGTTTTAAAAGAAATAAGCCAGGTCACAAATGACATAATAAAATAACTATAAAAAAAGAGGAAATAAGCACCTTGGAAAGGCCACTCACAAAGCAGCGAATGCCCCTAAAATAAGACTTAAACAGACACCAGAACAGATATAGAAATCACAAACACCAGAGCGAGGAAGATAAAGAAATCTGGGTAAAAATAGGCTACTCACACAGTGCAGAAGATGCGCCCCTAAATAACCGTTCATACAAGCAGCAGCAACTCTAAAAAAATATCTGAATAAACACACTCACACAAGAGTATAAAGGACAAAAAGGAGCAAAAGTGGTAATTACGGTTAATTACTATAATGAGAGTTCATTACCGTAACTATTTAAAGTAATTACGGTCATTATAATAATAACATGGTATTCAAAAGAATAGTAAGAAGTATAATTGGAATCTTCCACAAGGCAGATGACTGGAGCGCAGAAAGTCAAGAAAAGGTCTATAAAGTGGAAAAAACA
>DAOWAC010000042.1 GCA_030634785.1 Chloroflexota bacterium
TCAACAAATTGCCCGCGGTGAACCTTTCCTTTAGTTGCAACAAAGTCAAGGCTTCCTGGTGAAGGACCCTCCAGGCTGCTGATTACAGTCCCAATATTTTCATTTCCCTGCCCTTTTTCCTTTACTGTTTCCTTTTTATCCAAAAAAAAATCACTCAACGTTTTCCTGTTCCCTTAGACCCTTTTCAAAAATCAGCCAATATTTTCCTTTCGCCTTACTTCCTTTGCAAATTGGACATTGCCCTTTACGGCAATTCCTTCATAATTGCATTTAATGCATTTATATTGGTCACCAAGCTTTCCCCCAAGTAGCCAACACATGTCAGTGCTTCCGCAGACAGGACATACAATAAATTCTTTTTCTTTTTTACCCAATTTCACACCTCAAAAAGGCCTGTTGTCCCGCCTTAGCCTTAATTTAAATCCCTTGTTCAATTTGTTTAAAATCTTGTCGTAAACAATTTCAATTTCCTGAGAATGAAGTTTTGCATGCAAATCCGCTTCTATTAAAATTGAAGGATAGGCATATTCTCTGTGCATGCAACTTTGAGCAAAAACCATTGAAGCAATTTTTGAAGCATGCTTTGAAATGCTGTCTCCATTTTGATGCAAAAATTCAACACGCAGGGGTCTGTCAAAAGAAACAGGTTTTAGGTAAAAAGCTTTAACGCTATTTGACCATTTTTCATCAAAATCCATTAAAATAGGATGCTGTCCAGTACTTGCAGTATAACTAAATGCAAAACTTCGTTCACCTTCTTTTAGTAAATAATCCAAAAGAATTGCATCATAACAACCTTCAAGCTGCCATGAAAGATTTTTTTGATTTGTAAGAAGCTGTTCTTGTAAAATCTGCCTAAAACGAGAACCCCTGCTGTCTTCAACACATCCAACAAGCTCGCAATTGTTTTTTTTGGCAATCTCGTACAATGACTGGAATTGTTCAAGCATTTCATGATAATCGCTTTTAATTCCGCTTTCTTTTCTTGGCTTGTCAGCATATTGTGGAACAATGCTTCCGTCAAGGAAACAAAATTCTGGAAAAAACTTTTCAATAAGCGATTTTGCGGTTTCAACTTCTTTAATTAATCTTTGAATGCTTTTGCTGCACTGAAACTCATCTGCCTCCAAGCCAGCTTTACTAAGGCTTGGTTCAGGAAAAGCATAAAAGCTTGGAAAGTAATCGGCTTTTGCAAGCTTGTTTTTTTTATAATCAAACATTGCACCAATTGCCCTTATTAGCACAAGGTCCAGTGCAAAAAGGTCCTTGTCAACAAAGCCAGAGTCAACGCCGGCAATTTTGCAGTTTAATGCTGTTTTTTCCACAGAAATTATAAGCCTTTCTTCCACGAGTTCCGGCGAGCCAGACTCAAGCAAATTCAAGTTTGTTAAAGGCAAAAGCTTTTCGCTTAAAAGCTTTCTTTTTAGATCCAATTCAGAAATGCTTTCCACTGCTTCATTTATTACACTGGTAATTTCCATTCAGTAAAATAAAGAAAAAGGGCATTTAAAAGCTTGTGTAGAGCAGGCTTCCGGTAAACTTTTTCTTAGAAAGAAAAAGTTTGCAAAAATTTGCAAAAAGAGCCAATTGTCTAAAAAAAGGGCAATGGCTTCCGACTGGTAATGTTTTCTGATGGCAAGCACCATATCAACATATTCAACGCGAGCTCTTTTCGCCCAGAACTTTCTCTTTTTTTGGAAACTTTTGAAGAAATTCTCCTTTTAGGCACATTAAACAGTTGTCATTGGGAAATTTAAAACCATGCTTTTTTTTCAAAAAAAAACAGAAAACTATTTAAATCAGGGCATTCTTATTCTGTTAAGAGATTTTTTCAAGTGAAATAATATGAAACAAGCAACATTTTTGATAAAAAACATTGTAAGCAAGTGGCGGCCTCCTTTTGGAAAGGATATTTCCGAAATGGAAATGACTATTTCAGAGGGAAAAAGCTTTGACACAATACCAAAAGAAGGCTCTATTTTTAAGCTTGTAAAATGCGACGGAAACAAGGCATTGGTTGAATTCAGTGCAAAATTTACACTAAAGGGTCATCTTCATCCAAGAAACAGACAAATCTGGATTGACAAAGAAGAACCAGTAAGCTTTACCTATTTATGGGGCGAAGACGGAATAACAAAAAATCTTAAACTCAAAGAAATAATAACGGAATAAAAACAAAAAAAAGTGATTTTGAATGAAAAGAGTAAGAACAATTAAACAGGCAGCAAAAATAAACCCAAGTAATGCTAAAAGAAGAAAAAGAACAGGTTTAACCAAAACCCAGAAACAGGCGATTGAAAATAGAGTAGAATGTCAAAAGAGCCTGTTGAGTTCTATTAAATCAATTCCAAAAGGACAGTATAGTTTAAGTGGCTTGAGCAGTATGATTGTAAGAGGAGGCATTTTAAAAAACCCAAGCGAAACACGCTTAAATGAAATTTTAAAACAACCAAAAATAAGAAATGCCTTAAAAAAACAAGGGATAACAATAACCATTAGAACAATGGCAAAACATAACAAGAATCCAAAACTAAAAGAACAACTTATTCAAACATTAATTAAATTGAATAAACAAAACTGGCCCGGATTTCCAAAAGACCTAAGCCCTAATTCGTTTGGAAATTTTCTTATAAAGGAAAAAAAGACAGACTACAAAAGCTCCAACAGTATAAGGTTTATTATTCAGGATCTAATTGATAAAGACAAAATAAGACTGCCATAAAAGAGTAGAAAGCTTTAAAAACAGTATATGAACCATAGTTCATATGAAAACTGATTCAACTCCTTATCATTTGTGTTTGGAAGTATTAGGAAATCCTTTGAGAGTAAATCTCATCAAAGAACTTGGAAAGAAACCTAAAAGCGTTGGCAAACTTGTAAAAACACTTGGAGAAGAACAAAGTAAAATAAGCCATTCTTTGGCTGCTTTAAAGAAATGTAATTTTGTTAAATCTGAAAAAGATGGAAAGAAAACAATTTACAGCCTTAGTGAAAGTTTGCTTAAAAAAATCGAAGGCGAAAATCTTTTTGAAGCTCTTGAAAAGCACTACAAAGAACACAGCCGTAAATGCTGGAGATGTAACAAATAACACAGGTAATTATACTATGACTAAACGAGTTTACTTAGACCACGCTGCTACAACCCCTTTGGACAAAAGGGTTTTGAAGGTAATGGAACCGTATTTTTCTGAAAAATTTGGCAATGCTGCAAGCACCCATTTTTTTGGAGAAGAAGCAGAGGAAGCTGTTGAAAAAGCGAGGGAAGACATTGCAAAAGCAATTAATGCAAAACCTGGTGAAATTTATTTTACTTCAGGAGGAACAGAATCAGACAATCTGGCTCTTGCAGGAATTATGAGAACTGGAAAAAAATGCGAACAGCTTGTGACAAGCAATATAGAGCACCATGCTATAATACGAACTGCTGATTCATTAAAAAAAGAGGGTTTTGAAACAAAATTTCTATCAGTCAACAAAAAGGGATTTATACAAATTGAAGATGTTGAAAAGGCCTTGAAGAAAAAAACAAGACTTGTTTCAGTAATGCATGCAAATAATGAAATTGGCACAATCCAGCCAATAAAAGAAATTGGAGAAGCCTGCCATAAAAAGGAAACTTTGTTCCACTCAGATGCAGTTCAAACAGTTGGAAAGGAAAAAATAGATGTTGAAAAAATGAATATTGACATGCTTTCGGCTTCAGCACACAAATTTTACGGACCAAAAGGAGTTGGCTTTTTGTTCAAAAGGGAAGAAATTAAAATTGAACCATTAATGTTTGGAGGAAGCCATGAAAAAGGATTAAGACCAAGCACATCGAATACACCAGGCATTGTTGGAATGGCAAAAGCATTAAAAATTGGAATAATAGAAATGGATGAAGAAAATGCCAGAGAAAAAAAAATGCGTGACAGACTGGTAAAAGAATCTTTGGAAATTAAAAACAGCTGGATTAACGGAGGGTTTCCAAAAATTGCAGGATGTGCTCCGTTAGGATTTGACTTTGTAGAAGGACAAAGCATGTTACTAATGCTAAGTGACAAAGGCATTGCAGCAAGCACTGGAAGCGCATGTAACAGCGAGGGGCTTCTGCCAAGCCATGTGTTAACGGCACTGGGTTTGCCACGCGTTAAATGCCACGGAAGTCTTAGGTTTACTTTAGGACGAGAAAATACAGACACTGACATAGACTATGTGTTGGAAGTTTTGCCACCAATTGTAAAAAAACTCAGGGAAATAAGCCCTTTGAGAGGAAAATAAAATGTTCAGTAAAAAAACAATGGAAGTTTTCAGAAACCCAAAACACGTTGGCTTCATCAAAGACGCTGACGGCATAGGCAGGGTTGGAAATCCATCCTGTGGCGACATAATGTGGGTTTATATTAAAGTAAAACAGAAAAACGGAAAAGAAATTCTGGAAGATGTAAAAGTAAAAACTTTTGGATGTGTTGCTGCAATTGCAACAGCAAGCACTGTTGGAGAAATTGCAATAGGCAAAGCGCTGGACAAAGCCATTGCAATAACAGAAAAAGATATTGCAAAAAAATTAGGTGGGCTTCCAAAAGAAAAAATGCATTGTTCAACACTTTCCAAAAAAGGATTAAAAGCAGCAATTGAAGACTATAGAAATAAAAAGGAAAAGGCTGATTAATAAATAACTTAAGAAGTAATAAGTAACTTGAAAAATAATAAGTAACTTAGGTGAAAATGAAATGGTTTTAAAGCAGGCAATAGTAATAAGGACAGACCTCAAAATGGGAAGAGGAAAGATAGCTGCACAAAGCGCTCATGCAAGCGTTACAGCACTTGAAAAAGTTACAACAGCAGCTTACAATGCATGGGTTGCTCAGGGAATGAAAAAAATTGTTCTCAAAACAGGAAGCAAAAAAGAACTACTTGATCTTTTTATGCGAGCAAAAAAAATGCTTCCAACGGCATTAATTAAGGACGCAGGCATGACACAAATAAAACCAGGAACAGTTACATGTATTGCAATAGGTCCAGCGGAAGAAATTGACATAAATCTACTTACAAAAGATATGAAACTGCTTTAATTTCAACGCTATGAAAAAAAATCAACACTAGTCAAATTCTCCGACAACCATTGAAAGACAGTGCTGTTTAAAATCAGTCGGCTGTATTGGAAGTGTGTCACAGATTGCAGTATCTTCCAGTTCAACTGCAATTGTTGCATGACACATATAACGCTGTACTTCATCATCTGTAAAAAACTCATCACATATTGCGGTCTTTTCAGCCCTAATCTGTGACTCTAATGGTTCATAGCACTCGTAAAATTTTTGTATTTTAAAATCATCAAGTTCATTTTCACTTTCAATATCTAAAAGCAATTCATTACATACAACCATCTTTGCAATCGTTTCCTCTGTTTGAAAGGCAACTGCAATACCCCGAATACAATTAATTCTCATTGGTCTGTCTTCTATATTTTCACATTTTGAAGCATCAAGTTCGTCTCCTGCTTCGTAAAGCCAGCAAAGGTCACGAGCATATAGTGTATCCTGAGTTCCACAGTCATCCAAAATACTTCCTTCTTCAACAGAAACAAGTTCGTCCTCTGTAAAGCCAAATTCATCAATATCAGGAACATATTCTTCTTCAATCGGAACCGATTCCTGAAACTGATAAGCTACAAAAACAATTGCAGCAATTACAATAAATACAAGAACTGCAATAATAATTATTTTTTGAGATTCCATTCACCAATATTAAGTCTTAAGCAATATTTAAGCTTTATTAAAAGATAAAGCAAGCTTTCCAATGAGCTGAGATACTTTTATTAAGCCAGAAAGAGATAATAATTGCGATAAACTTATGGCTGAAAAAAGCACTCCAAGTCAGGCAAGCATTGTTTCAATCATAAGAGAAATGGTTAAAAGTGGCGAAAGTGAAGAAAACATTCTTGCCTCTTTGAAAGAACTTGGAATAAAAGAAAAAGATGCAAAAAAACTCTTACTTTTAGGAGAAGCAGACACTTTTGCCCTGCTTCAAAACGAAATAAACAAAATGGTAAAAGAATATTTTGAAAAAGAAAAACCAGCATTTGAAAAGCACATAAGAGAAGAAATCAAAAGCGAAGAAAGAGCAATGACTGACAGGGTTGAAAAAAGAGCATTGGGCGCATTTAAAGAAGACCAAAAATTTATCGAAAATCAGGCAACAATGTTTCAGGCAAGAGTTAATCAAAGCGTAAAAAATGTACTGCAATTAAACCAGCAAACAAGACAACAAATTGCCGACTTAGGAGGGCGTGTTTCAAACAACGAAAGAGAAACATGGTCTTTGAAAGACAGAATTTACGGAAGCAGAATGGTAAGCATTGTAAGCATGATTTTGGTAGCTCTCGAAATAGGACTTGTTGCAGCAACAGCTTATCTTATACTAACAGGATTTGGAAATATTCCTTATGGAACACTTGTAACAACAGGAGCAATCGGAGCAATTCTTGCAACAATGATTTTTTTAATAAGGCTAAAAATATAAAATACTGATTTTAAAAAAAAATCAATAAAAAATTAGAATGTTTTCTCATTTGCTTTCTTAAATTCCTTCAAAGCATTCAAAGCATCCTTTAACAAAACCTTATTTCTAATCCCCTTTGTTTCAGTAAGCCTAAGCTTAAGCTCAGACACAATATCCTCAATAAGAAGCCTCATAAATAACAATTCCTTGAAAAAGCTTTAAAAGCTGCCTTCTGCAACAAATTCAAACAACAAACCTTTTTCCATTGCATTCTTCAAACTAATAGTAAAAAATTTTCCAGTATTCTTCATCTGCTCTGACTTTAAAAAAAACCAGCCTTTTCGAGGAACCTTCCAAGCAACCCAAGCTTCGCCTCCGGCTTTCTCAGCCCACTCAGTCAATTCGCCAATTTGTCCAACAGTAATTGCAAGATTTTTTGACTTTCTCGCCTTACACTCCACAGCAACAATTCGCCCGTTCCTAATTGCAATAATATCAGGAGCAGGCAAAGGACTTGTTCCGCTACCAGCTATACGCACAACAGAAAAACCTTTATTGAAAAACAAGTGCATTAGCTCCCTTTCAGCATTTGCACCCTTGCGATGGTAAACCATAACAAGTAAAAAGGAAGAAGGACATAAAAATAAATAGGAGAACTAAAAAATGCCCAGTCCAAAATATGAACGCATTCCGATTCAATCAAAGAAAAGCGCAAGAAAGTTAAAACACAAGCACCTGAAAAAAAAGATGCTTAAAATAGAGAAAAAAAGAGTGGAAGAAAGCCTTGCAAAGATAGGAAAAAGGGCAATTGACGAAAACAAAATTAATTCTGCAATGCAGGAACTTAAGAAACGAAACCCTGATTTTGCACAGGCAAAAAGGGTTGAGCAAATGCTTAAAACAGAAATTGGCGACCTTCAGGCAACTGTGCGCAAGCTTGACAGAATAATAAGGATTGAAAGAGAATTAGGCGGCTTAGATGGTGTTGTAGCAGGCTTGCCATACCAACGCAAAAAAAACTATCTTGAAGGCACAATAAAGGTTGACCAAAAACTCTTGAAAAACATCGAGCATACTAGGACAAGAAAAGAAAGATTCCAGACATAAAAAAACCCTGCCTTTTTAATTCTTTACTATACATAATTATTTTGTAGAATTGGGTCTTTTTAGGAAAACGTTCTTTAAAGGCTTTTTTAAAAAATTAAGAAATTAAGAATTTATCAAAATTGAAAAAAACAATCATTCATTAAAAAGCATTTTATTGTTAATTGCTTTATGGTTGAAAGAGTTTTGAAAATTAAGGAAACCAAAGAAGGCATTTTGTTGCCTGTACTGGTTGTCCCACAAGGCA